>JANNPR010000238.1:0-3217 GCA_031400345.1 Planctomycetota bacterium
GGGTGGAAAAGACACTGAAAGATGAGCATTGGGATTCCACTGAAGCCAGCCTTCAACGGCTCGTCGACGAAGTTGATCGCTGTCTAAACGAGCTGGATTCTCTATTGGGAACGTCCGATTAGCTGGGAATCACGCGCATGAAGATTCTAATCGCGGATGACGACGAGTTATCGCTCGACATTCTGGAGCACATGTTGCGACGTGCGGGCTACGACGTCGTTACAGCCGACAATGGTTGGGACGCTCTCGATATCATTCAGACTCAACACGTTAGACTGGTAATTACCGATTGGGAAATGCCCGGCTTAAACGGGCCCGATCTTTGCCAGCTCGTGCGGCACAGTGATATCGACGGGTATGTCTACGTTATCTTGCTTTCGGGACATCAAGAGTCGGGGTTGATTGTTCAAGGAATGAAGGCCGGCGCCGACGATTTCGTCACCAAGCCATTTCATGCCGAAGAACTACTCGTCCGGATACGCGCTGGCGAACGAATTCTGGCTCTCGAAACACGCGAAGTCGCGATCTTTGCCCTAGCCAAACTGGCAGAATCTCGGGATACGGAAACAGGTCAACATCTGGAACGTGTCCAACATTATTCGCGAGCCTTATCGACGCGACTGTCCATTAACCCAAAGTTTTCTGCGCTCGTGGATTTCGAATTCGTACGCCTGGTTTACCTGACGAGCCCTTTGCACGACATCGGCAAGGTGGGCGTGCCAGACGGAGTCCTGCGCAAGCCCGGCAGGCTGACCGGTGCCGAGTTCGCGATCATGAAGTCGCATGCCAATATCGGCGCTCAAACGTTGGAGGCAGCACTTCAGAAGTTTCCAGAGGCTCGCTTCCTGAAGATGGCGCGTGACATTGCTGCGACGCACCATGAACGATGGAACGGCTTAGGATATCCAGCCGGGTTGAAGGGTTCGGAAATCCCACTGGCAGGTCGCATCGTAGCGCTCGCCGATGTTTACGACGCGCTGACGAGTAGACGAGTATACAAAGCCGCCATCCCGCACGATCAAGCAAAAAAAATGATCCTAGAGGCATCGGGAAGCCATTTCGACCCTGATATTGTCGAGGCATTTATCGCGAGCGAAGCCGAATTCGTGCGCATTCTGGATCGGTTTCAAGACCAGTCAGAGCCCGTCATGGAGGATGTTTTTTTGATTTGCGATGTTCCCATAATCGAGGCCTCGGATGTGCGCCACCTGCTTGCGAATTGAGCCAGTCATCGCTGACCGACCGTCCGCAGTGTCTATTTCAAGATCGTGGAATGGGGTGCCTCTGTTTGAAACCCGACGCGAGCTTCGTTTGCGTTTCAAACAAAGCTGACCCGAAAAATGGACTGATTTCACCGGACGACAATTCGGTATCCGTGCCATCTGTAAGCTTCACACTGCGCGGAACGATGGATGCCTGTCTCGTTGGTGCCGCGCCCGTTTCGTTCCGAGCAGAAGTGGCACCCCGACCCATCATGTTGATCCGATCAGTCCTACCCAACGCAATCGAATGCGATTAATCTGGCCATCGGCCAAATAGCGTTGTTGGATGCGAAATCATATTGCAGCAAGGACGGATTCATGGACCGCACAACTCATTCACATCGGCGGCGGATTGTCTGGCACGTAGCGGCACTGATTGGGGTGACGCTCACGCAGCCGGGAGTTTCTGCCGAGCGCAACGCAACTAAATTTGGCGAGATTCGTGTGCGGATGCACGAATTTGTTTCTCAGGGGACGATCGCCGGGGCGGTAACCGTCGTCGGTAACCACGATGGAATACTGAGCTACGAGGCGGTCGGGTTGCAGGACATCGAGCAACAGACACCGATGCGCAAAGACACGCTGTTCCGCATCGCTTCGATGACCAAGCCGATCACCGCCATCGGGATCATGATTTTAGTCGACGAAGGGAAGCTGTCGGTCAACGATCCGGTGGAAAGGCATTTGCCCGAGTTCCAAGGGCAGATGCTCGTGGCTAGCCGCGACAGCGAATCTGTGGTGTTAAAGAAACCGCCACGCCCCATCCAAATTCGCGATTTGCTGACTCATACCTCGGGCCTTCCGGGCGGTCCGCCATCCGGCCTTAGCGACTTATATGTCACACGTCGCCACACATTGGCCGAGGCTGTCATGGCATTCTCACAGCGTCCATTGGATTTCGAACCCGGTTCGAAGTGGGCCTATTGCAACGCCGGTATTGACACGCTGGGCCGAATTATCGAAGTCGTTTCGAGGAAGTCCTACGAAGAGTTTCTGCAACAACGGGTCTTCCAGCCCTTGGGGATGACCGATACGACGTGCTTTCCAGCCGCCGACAAGTCTGTACGAATGGCAGTGATTTATGATCAGCGTGACGGGAAGTTGGTAGCTCGCGAAAATGTCATCGTTGGTCCGGGAGTGGGTGCCACCTACCCAATTCCCGCCGGAGGCTTGTATTCCACAGCCGCTGATCTCGCAAAACTTTATCAAGCGATGCTCGGTCGAGGTGAGCTGGCAGGGACTCGAATTCTCAGCGAATCAAGTTGGCAAGAAATGACCAAGTTACAAACTGGGGACTTATACAGCGGGTTTACTCCAGGGATGGGATTTGGGTTCGGCTGGGCCGTAGTTCGCCAGCCACAAGGAGTGACCGCCATGCTCTCTGAAGGAACGTTCGGACATGGCGGCGCCTTCGGAACCCAAGGGTGGATCGACCCCAAACGAGATTTGTTTGTTATTCTGTTGATTCAGCGAGTCGGATTAAACAACGCCGACGCATCGCCGATACGACAGGCCCTACAGGAAATTGCTTTCCAAGCCGAGAAAGAATAATCGCCGAAGTGCCCTCACTCGCTCTAAAATAGAAACTATGCCAGAAACATTCATATTGATCCCGGGCCGAACCAGCAGGCAAGGAGCTGGCATCAGCATTGGTAAGTTCAAAACGGATTATCTGGAAGAGATCAATACTTTGCAGGTGGCGCCCGCGGATATGAAAAGGCTTGGTCTGACGATCGGGGACAAGGTGCGACTCACCAGCGAATGGGGACAAATCGAAATAGCCGTCACGTCTGCCAAAGCGGATGAATTACCTCCCGGCTTGCTGTTTGTGGCCTACGGCGATCAATCAACAAACTCATGGGTGGAGACACTCACGGGTCCGGAATGCCTACCAGCAAAGGCATCGATGTCGAACTCCAAAAGCTATAAACCCGAGCCAAAGCATGCGAGTGGCC
>JANNPR010001265.1:0-5065 GCA_031400345.1 Planctomycetota bacterium
TAATTGACTCGACGGAGATGCTCAAAAAACTCTTGATGTGCGGCCAATCAAGGCAATTTCGGCCCGTTGTCGGTACGCGTGGAGACCAGTATAATCCGCCGTTTGGAAGTTCAGTCATCGGGATCGAGCTAAAAGGAACAACGTCGTGGCAATCCGAGTAGCAATTAACGGTTTCGGACGAATTGGTCGTCTGACATTCCGAAACATGATGGCGCGGTCCGGTGACTTCGAAGTCGTGGCCATTAACGACCTCACGGACACCCAAATGCTTGCCACGTTGCTCAAGTATGACAGCAATCATCGTCGCTATCCCGGCCAGGTTAGTTTTGATGATGCCAACATTATTGTCGACGGCAAAAAGATCCATGTATGCAAGGAACCCGATCCGAGTAAGCTGCCCTGGTCTGATATGAAGGTCGATGTCGTGATCGAAAGCACGGGCCGATACACCGCGCGTGCTAAGGACGGCAAACCCGGCTACGACTCGCACTTGAAGGCCGGCGCTAAAAAAGTCGTCTTGAGCGCTCCGGCGAAGGACGAACCAGATTTAACGGTCGTCCTTGGCGTCAACGACGACAAGCTAACCTCGTCGATGAAGTGTGTCTCTAACGCCAGTTGCACCACGAACTGCCTGGCGCCCATCGCTAAGGTTCTGAATGATTCATTCGGGATCGAATCCGGTTTGATGACCACGGTGCATGCTTATACCAACGATCAGAGACTGCATGACCTACCTCACGACGACGCTTATCGGGCTCGATCTGCGGCAATAAACATCATTCCTAGCTCGACGGGGGCCGCCAAGGCAGTCGGGCTCGTCATTCCCGAACTGAATGGCAAGTTGACGGGTGTGGCGTTGCGCGTTCCCGTTTCTACTGGTAGTGTGGTCGACCTAACTGCCAATCTGAAGGCATCCGTAACGGTCGAGGACATCAACGCGGCCATGAAAAAAGCTGCCGATGGACCAATGAAGGGGATCCTGTGTTATACCGAAGATCCCATAGTTTCCACCGACATCATCGGGGACCCGCATAGCTCCATCTTTGCCGCAGACTTTACGCAAGTGCTGGGTAAGAAGGGCACTCTCGTCAAAGTTATTAGTTGGTATGACAACGAATGGGGTTACAGCTGCCGCACAGCGGACCTGGTCGCTCGCATCGGCAAGATGTGATCGGTTAGGGAAACGAAACGATTCGAATGCCTTAGTCCTACGTTGATCAGCACTGGCTTGCCGCCGACATAGCCTTTGCTGAACGTCCTAGCCAACTCCGGCGGCTGCCAGTGGCACACCCCGGCACACCCTCGGCCCGCCATCCTGCTTGGAACGGGCAAGTCCTCCCGCCCCACGAAATCCTAAACAAAAACCTGCAATGCTCCGGGAACCATCTGAACATCAACCGGCGAACGACCTCGCAGTTCGCCGTCTAGGTTGAGTGGGTCGTGTTCGTCGGTCTCCAGGCGAAACTTGGATACCTGGTGATACTCGACAAAGCCCAGGTTGAGATGAGCTCCAGAATAGACCTGACGAAATAAGCGTAACATTTGCAGTCGCGTAGCGCGTCTCACGACCACGACGTCTAGCTTCCCGTCGGAAATATCGGCGCGCGGCGCTAGCCTCATTCCTTTTCCTGTGTACTGTGTATTGCAGCCCACGACCATCAAAAATTCATCGTCAATGACGACATCGTCCAGCACTAATTTGGCATGCCGCCGACGCGCGCGGGCGATCTCGCCTAGTGCTGCCAACGCATAGCGGGGCGGACCGAGTTTTCGAAATCGCTCCGCCGTGCGATTAATATCCACCGCAGCTCCCCAACCGACGATGTTCAGACAGTAACATGTCTCGTCCGCCGCGGCGACTCGTGCTACGTCAATCCGTTTGGTCTGACCGTTCAGGATGCGTTCGAGCGCATGCTCCACCGAGGCAAACTGGAAGTGACGGCTGATCGAATTTCCAGTCCCTGTGGGCACGATGCCAATGGGTATCGTTGCTGGTTCATCGCGTTCGAGCAACCCATTCACCACTTCGTGAATCGTGCCATCGCCCCCCAGAACACACAACGCGGCATATTGAGTGACATCCAATGCACGAGCAAGCTCAACAGCGTGCCCGGAAAATTCAGTAGAAAACACTTCGACTTGAATCTGTGCAGCTGAAAATAGCCGCTGCAACTGATCTAAGACTCGGAGGCTCCGATGAGTGCCGCTCTTTGAATTTATGATTAAGGCAAATCGCCGTGTGACCATCCGTTTAGCCCTTGTTGTAGTAGGCACACTCCGTGTGCCGTGACGGCACACGGAGTGTGCCTACTACATCAACCCTTGAGCTAACGCGGCTCGGATGTGTCCGAACGATTCAATGCCGAAAGAGAGCCGCACGGTGCCACCGGAAATTCCAAGCTCCAGCCGTTGTTCCACAGATAGCCCCCGATGACTGGTCGATTCGGGGTGGCTGAGCGTGGTTGAGACTTCCCCTAGCGATGGGCAAAACGGTATTTGCTTGGCGTTTTTGATGAAAGCATCTGCCGCAGCCCGACCTCCGCGCAAGTGCATGGTTACGATCGAGCCAAATCGATCATTCAGCAAACGGACCGCTAACGCATGATCGACATGCGCTGCCAAGCCCGGGTAGTCCACACGCTCAACCTGTGGTTGGCAGGCCAGGAATTCGGCGGCTTGTAAAGCATTCTGTGAGGCTCGTTCGATACGCAAATGCAACGTTGCCAAACCTCGCATGGCCAACCAACAATCAAATGGACTGCTGGCCAATCCCCAGACGGACAAGGTCGTCGGAACTCGCAGCCAATTGGCTTCTTGACCGCACAGCAATCCGAGAATCAGGTCGCTGTGCCCATTCATCATCTTGGTCACGCTTTCCAACACCAAATCCGCTCCGAAGTGGAGTGGTTGGCAGAGCACTGGAGTAGCGAAAGTATTATCGATTAACAGTGCAGCGTTGGCGGACGCGGCAATTTCTCCAAGGGCTGGGATGTCGGCAACTCGAAGCGATGGGTTTGAAATCGTCTCGGCCACGATCATTCTGGTCCGCGGATTGACTGCCGCGCGTACTTGCCCCAGGTTACAGGTGTCCACGATCGTGGAAGCGAGTCCCCAATGCGCAGCTTCGACGGTCAGTAGTTGCCGGCTGCGTCCGTAGAGCTGGTTGCTGACGATCACGTGATCGCCAGGCTGCAACTGAGAAAGGACGGCTAATGCCATGGCGGCCATTCCGGACGAGGTGATGGCACCCTTTTCGGCTCCATGTAATTCAGTGCATTTCGCCAGCAACATGTCGGCGTTGGGATGGCGATCTCGCTGATAGACGTAGCCATCAAGCGTCCCGGTCATTAGCTGGTCTGCTTGATCGGTGCTCTGGCAACGCCACACAGACGTGGTTACCAGCGGCGGCGAGTGCGGTAGCGTGGGGTACGCAACTGGTTCATACGGCTGGCAGCAGACGTCGTCGGCAGATCGTTTCTTAGACATGGCAGAAGTATAACCACTTCGTAGGGACAAGCATCGGTGCTGTCGCATTAAAAAAGCAAGGATGCTTGTCGCGACCGTTCAGCCTGCTATTCTTTGGAGCCATGTCAGCTAAAAAGTCGCTTGATGCGTCACCCCATCGTCAATTGTCTTTGCTGGATTCGACGTGCATTATCGTCGGCATCATCATTGGATCCGGCATCTATGAGACGACGCCATTCATCGCTAACAACGTGTCCGACTGGCAATCGCTATTGTTCGTGTGGTTTCTCGGCGGTGTGATTTCGCTGATTGGCGCGATGTGTTATGCCGAACTCTCCACCGCATTCCCCAATTCGGGCGGCGACTATGTATTCTTATCACGCGCGTTTGGTCGTCGAGTCGGATTCTTATTTGCCTGGTCCGAATTTTGGATTATTCGACCTGGCAACGTCGGCATGATGGCTTTCGTATTTGCTCGCTACGCAAACAAATTGATGCCGCTGGATTTCGACGAGAATTTTCAGCGATTCGCCTTTCTGATTTACGCTGGGTTGGCAGTCAGTGTGCTAACCGTCGTCAACCTGCTGGGAGTACGTATCGGGAAAGCCGTACAGAATGTGCTGACGATCGGCAAAGTGTTAGCACTAGCGGCGATTTGCATTGTCGGCTTGACGGCGACATCGTCGGCCAGTGCCGGTGAAGTCGTTCCGCCGTCGGAACCGTCGTCGAACCTGCGGTTGGCAATGATCCTGGTGCTATTCACGTACGGCGGCTGGAACGAAATGTCTTATGTTGCGGCCGAGGTAAAGGATCCACAACGCAACATCCTGCGGGCGCTGATTTTGGGAACCGTGGTAGTCACAGCGATTTACGTCATTGCCAACATGGCCTTCCTCCAAGCCTTGGGATTTGATGGAATTCGCAAGAGTAATGCCCTAGCGGCAGACGTCTTGTTTCAGCGTTTCGGCGAGAAAGGCGCCATCTTGATGAGCATTTGCGTTTGTGTTTCTTGTCTGGGAGCTATCAACGGTATGTTGTTTACGGGTTCGCGAATTTACTACGCCCTGGGGACCGAGCATCCTTTGTTTGCTTGGCTTGGTCGTTGGAATGCCCGGTTCGACTCGCCGGTACGTTCGCTGACCGTGCAGAGCACAGTCACGATTATCTTGATTTTCTGCTTCGGCTCGTACGACAGAGGCTTTGATCGGCTGCTCAATTTCACTGCCCCGATTTTTTGGATCTTCATCTTCATGGTAGGTATTAGTGTGTTCCTGCTTCGCCTACTACGCCCTTCGGATGCGATTGGATATCGCGTCTTCGGGTACCCACTGACTCCCGTGATATTCTGCCTATTATGTTCGTTTATGTTCGACGCCAGCCTGTCCTATGCCATTGCGAACAAGTCGGTCGAGGCCCTTTGGGCGATCTCGATCATTGTCATCGGCGGTGTGGTGAGCCTGTTCTCGTTTCGGAAGGTAGTGGTTAGTCACTAATCACTAACGGGCGCAATCACTCGCGACGAGAACTGCCGATTGTGCTGCACGGTATTTTGAGCGACGACGGCGTTCTCTGGGAAGTCGATCGTTAGCGGCTCACCGGT
>JANNPR010001271.1:0-1867 GCA_031400345.1 Planctomycetota bacterium
TACACGACGCAAACGTGCGGGTGATTGAGCGCCGAAGCGGCAATGGCTTCTTTAAAAAACCGCTGTCGCGGGTCGGCGTCCGCAGCCATTTCCGCTGGCAGGAATTTGATCGCCGCCTTGCGCTCGAGCCGAGTATCCTCAGCCAGAAAGACTTCCCCCATGCCACCCGCGCCGAGCTTCGAGGTGATGTGATAGTGGCCGACCGTTTTGCCGATCATTGGTCAGACGTTCCTCTTGTTCAGCCACCGATCTCCAAACGACAAGCGCTCGCCGGCTCCTATCGATCCGTCGCAGCAGGCGGTCTTTTCGTACGAGCACTAGAGCGGTCCATGATATTTTGCGGCGAGGACTGAGTCCAGCTGCACGTTCTGAAAACATCGCGAAACTGATCTTCGACAAAAACGGCTCCTCCATCATGCTGCAGTTGGTAAACAAACCGCACGATAGAGGAGCCAAGGATGGCGAAACCAGAATGTCGTAGGGCGTGCCAGTGGCACCCTGTCTTGATCGCTCTCCCACAGTCGTGAAGCGGCCGTAGGATCCCGACTACTGTAGTCTGCCTACACCAAATTGGTCGCCGGCGGCGACGGGAAGTTTGTCGCGAAAATGAACCTCGACCATCTTTTCGCTGTGAACTTCGCGTCCTCGTTCGTCGGCCAATGCAACAACAATTTTCTTATTTTGAACGTCGATGACTTCACCAGTGGACGGGTAACCGTATTTGCCGTCCAGGCTGAAGGTAATCCAGCCGGGCTGGTCCCGTAGAGCAATGCTTTCCCTCTGCCGCGGTGGATCAACTTCATTGTCAAAAATATGGACCCGCTGATTCGAGGCGTCCACGACCCAAACCTCTTTCTCATCTGGTGTCAGTCCAATCCCGTGGCTGGGGCAGCCATGGCGTTTCACTTCCCCTCGAGAAAAACCTTGCACTTCGACTCGATGTAAGACCTTACCTGACACCAAATCGCCAATCTCAAACCCCAACAAGTCGTTGACACATACGTAGCCTCGAGTGCGTTTCGCGTTTACCGTAAATGGCCTGATCGCGCCGGAAAACGGTCCGATCTTTTCCGTCACTTGATGGGTTTGGGTATCAGCGGCGAAAAGGATCGGCGATTTCAACCCACCCAGATACATTCGCCTGCCATCCCTGCTTACGACGGTATTGTGTGCCCCGCTCTTGGTTTCGATGGATGTAATCAAATCGCCATCTACGGCGTCCACGACGTTCCACGTGTCCTTTTCGAGCGAGGGCACATAAATAACTTTCCCATCCGGCGTCATCGACATTCGATCGGTCCCGTTCGGCAGGGCCTTTTCCCACAAGGTGACTTCTGTCACTAAATCAACACAGTACAGTTTGGATCGAGTCGTGAAGTACAACTTTCGATTCCCAGCGTGAGCACAGACTCCTTTAATATTGTCAGGCATTTCTTCTCGGCTGGCCGTAGTGCCGATGCGTTTCACGAACTTGTGTCCATTATCGATGTCAAACACGAGAATTCCTGATCCACCAAATTCCAGGTAATTCCGGATTCCCGGACAGACCACATACAGATACCGGTGAACTGCCTCGCCTGCACCATCTGCGGCCATAAGTGGGGCCAGCGGCGTTAGCATCACCATCAAGCAAAAAAGGCGCCGCCCGATGTGTGTCAGCGGACAATGCCAAAAACGATGCATTGAGTAAATCCTTATGAAGATGGGGACCAAACAAGCGCGGACGTCGTGGCCCGACGCTTTCGAGCTATGGTCAAAAACATTTCCCCTTTCAGCAAACCTAATAGAGCAATATACGACCCACCCTGAAAGCAGAGACACGTCACTTGTTGGATTCAGACAACCGGAATTAGCCATGTCATAATCT
>JANNPR010001320.1:0-1690 GCA_031400345.1 Planctomycetota bacterium
TCCTGCGGATCGGAATGCAGACGGCTCGCGGACTTGCAGCCGCTCACGCCCAGGGCCTCGTTCATCGCGATGTCAAGCCATCGAATATCTTGCTCGACGGGACGTCATCGTGCCACTGCTTGGAGCGAAACGGACTCCGCGGTTCGAGAAAAATAAGCTATCGTTCCAAGCAGTGTTGAAGATTAGAAAGCTTGGATCCGGTGATGGTCCGGTTCGGCCCTATGGCGATCGGTCCTGATCCGACTTGCTCGAAAGACTGGTTGAAAGACTGGTTGAAAGTTCCGCCAAATTGGGGCCTCCGGTCCGGCTAGGACCGATCAAAAAGTCTCGGTCCCAGCTTCAACACTGCTTGAAACGAATATTGAGGCGTTTTCCCATCGTGACCACGTCGCGTTTCAAGCAGTGGCACGAAATGCAGCAGCACCACCAAATATTTGCATCTCGCATTTTTAGACTCTTATTTCTCCCTACTCATTAAACGATTGTGGAGAAATGAAAGCAGGCACCCAAGACCCGACGACATCCGATCTACAAAAGCTGACTGGCAACCTCACCGAGCAAGGAAAACTTGACGAGGCATGCTCCATGCTGCGCGAGGCATTGTCGGCCGCTCCTAATGTACCGCCTCATTCGATTACCCCTAAGCGCATTAAGCCGCGCTTTAGTTGTGTATTGGTTTGATCGAGCCAAGCGATACATTCTTCGGGATTCACTATGATGCCCGCGCCCGCGGTTTCGACCATGACCGCCGGTACGTAGGCTACCAAGTAATTTGCGAAGTCGCGTCGTTGTGACTTAAACTCCGAGTCCTCGAAATATGCCACCCAACTATCCCAAGGTGGCGTATTGTTCACATCAAAAAAGCCCCGACTTGCCGCCTCAGCCGCACCGTCAGCTAGATTCGCATCGGGAAAATATGCAAGTAACTTCCCACCGTGAAGCGCTGGAAAAGCAGTGCTCGCAGTCTTTCCCCCAAGCCCATGGCTGCGTGAAATGCCAACACAGCAGACTGACTCATCGCGATCTTTAGACACTAGCGGTGGACGAAGTTCCAATGAGCGAAGGCAGCCAGTCGGATCCAAAATTGATGCATGCGAATCACACCACAGACTTGCTTCAAATACGCGCTCGAAAATCGAGTTCCATTTGAGATGAGGAACCGAAATCTGCCCAGGATTCCAAGCGAACACAGTCTGTTTCCGATATACCGAACGCTACGGTTATCCCCTCGGCCGCCAAGAGCCGTTGATTCCAATTCTACCGGGTCGGCTGGTCGGGCGGAACCGTTCGTCAATTTGAGGTATTAGAAAATCCAGGCGCTGGTTCAAAGCTCTTCGCCCCGCTTAGTCGAGCGGCGTGGTTGTGGTGTGTCACGGTAAGTCCGAACGGCGACCTGGTTGTGGTCCTCCCACTTCACTTTGCCGGGGACTCGCCGCGTCCGCCGCTCGATGATCGGGATTCCAGCTGCACATAGAATCGTCGCGAGCCTTCGCGCTTGAACCACATACTCCTCTGCCTCAATTCGAAACCAGAATCGCTCAATTGTGAGCAGATCTGGGGCGTCGAGGTGATCGACAAACCAATCGCGCAACGCGTCGAGTTCGTCGCGCAATTCCGCTGACAGTTCTTCACGGGCTTCCTTGAGATAGCTGAGTACTCCGTACGGCTCTTGCTCGTGCTCGAATCGGAT
>JANNPR010001321.1:0-5513 GCA_031400345.1 Planctomycetota bacterium
TTGATGTAGCCGGCCCACCCCGTGTGCCGTATTTGATGTAGTCGGCACACTCCGGGTGCCGTGACGGCACACGGTGTGTGCCTACTACAACGGGGCCACTCTACCGCTCGAAGATACCGGCACCACGTCAGGCGCGCAAAGACGACTTTGGTGCCGGTATCTTCGAGCGGTAGAGTGGCCCCGTTGTAGTAGGCACACTCCCTGTGCCGTCACGGCACACGGAGTGTGCCTCCTACATCAAAGACGGCACACGGAGTGTGCCTACTACATCGAGTCATACTGCCGTACCTGTCGCTCAAGGTTCTAGGCTATATTGCTAGCCCGAAACCTACGAGGATGATCGAACCCATGACCGTCGAGACAATACTGAGCAACCCGGAACCGGAAGACGAAATTGATCGCGGCCTTCGTCCTCAACGAATTCGCGACATGATTGGTCAAGCGGAGGTCATGGAACGTCTTTTTATCGCTATCGACGCGGCTCAAAGGCGAGGTGATGCACTAGGCCACATCCTGTTCGATGGTCCACCGGGTTTGGGAAAAACCACATTTGCGATGTGCATCCCACAGGAACTCAAAGTCCCCCTAAATATCGCTAACGGGGCGGGTTTAAAGGCTCCCAAAGACCTGATCCCTTACCTCACTAATTTAGAATCTCGGGCAGTATTGTTTATCGACGAGATCCATCGTTTACCTCGTTCTGTGGAAGAGTACCTCTACACTGCGATGGAAGATTTTCGGATCGACATCATCTTGGGCGAAGGCGTTAATGCTCGGACGCTCAACCTCACCCTCAAGCCCTTCACGTTAATCGGAGCCACAACTCGGGCAGGCATGCTTTCTAGCCCATTACGCGATCGTTTCCAAATGCGAGAGCACCTTGGTTTTTATTCTGATGAAGACTTGACGAAAATCATTACGCGGAGTGCCGCTAAACTGAGCGTGGAGATCGATTCGGCCGCGGCCATTGAGGTCGCTAAACGAAGTCGCGGTACTCCACGTATCGCCAATAATCACCTCAAATGGATTCGCGATTACGCTGATTGCCGAGGAGACGGCACCGTCAATTTGGAAATCGCGCGCGCTGCGCTAAAGATGTCCGGCGTGGATATTCTCGGTTTGAATAACCTGGATCGCAAATACTTAGACACCGTTATCCGAGTATTTGGCGGCGGTCCGGTGGGCGTAGAGGCTGTCGGGCACACGATGAACGTATCGATCGATACGCTTTCCGATGAGGTCGAGCCTTTTCTGCTCCGATCAGAATTGCTAGTACGCAGTCCTAGGGGCCGCATGGCAACGGTCAAGGGGTTTGACCATCTCCGGCTGACGCCACCTCTATCCGATCAAGGAAAATTGTTCGAGTAAACAAGCTGTTGATACTGGATCTCGTCTGGAACCTGAAAAAACTTGCTGCGAACTGAGATTGAATATCGTTTCGAAAAAAAACAGACAATCACCCCAGGTCTGAAGCGTTTGAACTAGACGCTTTGCCCAGGCACGTTAAGATTCCCAGGAAACAATTACACTTCCAAGTTAGACATTCAAGTTAAGTAACAACAACAAGGTGAAGTATGGACACGTCGAAGGTGATCGATAAGTTGAACGACATTTTGCGCCACGAGTGGACTGGTGTCGCCCAGTACGCACAAGCGGGTTTTGTAGTGTCCGGACTGTGGCGCGAGGTTTATTCGAAAATGTTCTTAGATAGCGCCGAAGAATCGTTCGGACACGCCAAGCAGGTGGGTGACAAGATCGTAGCACTTGGCGGAGTGCCCGCAATCGAACGCAATCCAGTCAAGCAGTCCAACGATGTCGTGGAGTTGCTTCAAATCGGACTAGATTTCGAGTCGAAGGCCGTGAAGCTCTATTGTGAAGCCCTCAAGTTGGGCGAGGACGACCGAGCATTAGTGGTGCTTCTCGAAGACATTCTGCAACAAGAGCAGGAGGGAGTCGACCACATCACGAAGTTACTGCGCGACCATAAAGGCGTGGCGACCAAAGAAACAGTCGCCGTCAGCAAGGCCAGCTAGAAGGTCGGAGTTGTGGTTAGTCAGAGTAGTAGTTACTAACCACTAACCACTACGTCCACTCCCGCATCCACAGTTCCAAGATTAGCAACGCCCAGAGGCGATAGCTATGGTCGAATTTACCCGATTGGTGCTCGTTAAATAGACGCTTCACGGTATCGGTTCGAAGGAACTCGGCGGACCGGGCTTTTCGGTCCAATAAAGTTTCTTGAGTTAACGGTTTTAGCTCATTGCGAAACCAGTGTTCGAGCGGAACGCCGAATCCCATCTTTCGGCGAGACCAAATCTGACGGGGCAAAAGGTTCTCAAAAGCTCGCCGCAAAAGCCACTTGCCGCGCCCATGACGAAACTTCAATCCGATCGGTAAGCTGGCTGCGAATTCAACCAGGCGATAGTCCAAAAAGGGCGCACGGCATTCCAGCGAATGAGCCATGGACGCAATGTCTACTTTGGTCATCAGGTCGCAGGGCAAGTAAGTCGTCAGGTCCGCCATCGAAGCGCATGTTACTGGATCGCGAAAGGTTGCACGGTTCCATGCAGTTTTTACGAAATCAACCGGGTCTTCGTCAGGCAGGCGGGCCAGGAAATCGTCGTTATACAATTCGACTCGACGCGCTTCGTTGAAGATGGCGAGCCATTCCATGTATCGGCGCACCGGTGAGTCCGCCAAGCCCGCGCTAAATCGTTTCATTTTTCGTGCGATCGATCGGTACCGCGAGCCAGGTAGATGTTGCCAAATTCTTGAGGCTAACAAGGATCGTAGGGGTCCCGTGCCATCCAGCCAAGCTCCAAATGCAACGGCTCGATAGCGCGTGTAGCCAGCGAATAATTCGTCACCCCCGTCACCGGTGAGAGCTACGGTTACGTGCTGCCGAGTAAGCTGCGAGACGTACCAGGTTGGTAACGCGGAGCTATCAGCGAATGGCTCATCATAGTGCCAGATCAGCTTTGGCAACACGGACAGACAATCGGGGTCGACTTGGAACTCATGGTGCTCGGTCCCCAAGTGCTGAGCAACCAAACGAGCAAATCCGGTTTCGTCGTACTCTGGAATGGGAAAGCCAATCGAAAACGTTTGGATGGGTTGTGATGAGTTTCTTTGCATTAGGGCTACGATCAACGACGAGTCGATTCCGCCCGATAGGAACGCTCCTAAGGGGACGTCACTGCGCATCCGCAGGCGAACCGCGTCTTCTAGAAGTTCCTGCACGCGAGAAGTCGCGTCGTGCTCAGAAATATCGGTTTCATGCGAGAAGTTTGGGTTCCAATAGGCCTTTACCTCCAGACGGTCGTCTTGATAGACGGCGAAGTGCCCAGGTGGAAGCTTGGCAGCACACTGAAAGATTGTGCGAGGATGCGGCACATATTGATAAGTCAGATAAGCGTCGATGGCTCCGGGGTCCATTTGACGATCAAAACCCGGTACCTGAAGAAGACTCTTAAGTTCGCTGGCGAAGGATAATCGCCCCGGCTGATGTCGATATACCAGCGGCTTTTTTCCCAGGCGATCTCGCGCCAAAATAAGTTGCCGCTTTCCCGAATCCCAAATCGCGACGGCGAACATCCCGTTGAGATGCTTAAAACAATGAATACCTTCGTCTTCGTATAGGTGGACAATCGTCTCCGAGTCGCTATTCGTGCGAAAGGTGTGCCCGGATCCCTCGAGTCGTTTGCGCAACGCGAGATAATTGTAGATCTCGCCGTTGAATACTAACCAAATCGAGCCATCCTCGTTCGACAGTGGTTGGTGACCAGTAGATAGATCGATGATCGATAATCGTCGAAATCCTAAAGCCACACCGGGTAGAGGTTCCAATGGAGATTGAATTCGCAATTCACTGCGATACTCGCCGAACTCGTCGGGACCCCGGTGACGTAGGACGTCGGTCATGCGAGCCAGTGTCGGCTCGTCAATCGCCAACTTCGGATCCGTCCACATTGCGCCAGTGATGCCACACATCGGTTGTTACTTGTTCTCGTGCAATCCACGGTACAGAGTCGCATGACGTTCTACCATTTTCTCGACGTTAAACTCAGAGATGACCCGTTGTCGACCTGTGTCGCCTAGGCGTCTGGCAAGTTCGGGCTGCTCCAACAGTACTTTGGACCAGCGTGCGAAGGCCGCTCGATCGCCGACGGGGACCAGATATCCGGTTTCTTCTGGCACGACCAAGTCGCGATTGCCGGGGATGTCGGTGGCTATCACCGGTAGTCCCAGCGACATGGCCTCTAAGACGGCATTCGACTGCCCCTCGTAGCTACTTCCCAACCACAAGAAAACGGCATGTTGGAGTATTCGGCCGACGTCGGATCGTTCGCCGAGAAAATGCACGTGATCGCCGATTTCCACTAGGTCGCGAAACCGCGTTAGCCGCTCACGCTCGGGCCCGTCACCGATGATTAAGAAATGGACATCCTCACGCACACATTTCAGCAAGTCAGCAGCCCAGATCAGATCCTTATAGCGCTTTTGCGGCCAGAGTCGCCCCACAGCGACTATCAGTTGGGAATCGTGGGGAAGATGAAGTTCGTCGAGCAAGGCCTGGCGACTTCCGGAGCTGACCTTCGGGGGAGTGACACCGTTGGGAATAATTGCGAATTTTTCCGACGCAATACCGTGTGCCGCATAAAAATCTCGAACACCGGCACTATTGGTAACGATTTTCGTCGTTCGTTTCGCCAGGTAACGATCGATCGCAAATTCATAACCGCGCTTCCAAGGATCGACACACCGTTCTCCCGCCAGAATCACTTTGACTCCAGATCGCCATGCAGCTTGTCGACCGTAGCAGTTGGCGGCAAAGATCCAGGTGTGCACGATGTCCGGCTGCAGACTCTTTACGACTTTTGACAATCGAAAGTACGCAGCTGGGTCTACCTTCCAACGTTTGTCGATGAAGTGAATGGGCATCTCGCGTTGATTGAGGATCTCCTCATACGGCCCAGTGTGCGTCAACACGCAGATGTGCACATCGAACTCGGGTTTTGGCAGCCCCGTCGTGAGCAGCGTCAATTGCTTCTCGGCGCCGCCACGAACCAACGTGGGAATAATATGAAGTACGCGTATCGACACTCAGCGGGTCCCGTTTTACAAGTTTTCGTCGCAGATTTGCAGCACGTCCGTGGCCATGCGTTCGATCGAATAATGGGCGACAACGCGTTGCTGTGCCGCCATTCCTAAACGGTTGGCAAGGACGGGGTCGTCAAGTAACTGTCGCATTTGGTGGATCCAATTCGACGGTGTCCCAGGCGAAATTAAGCGGCCGCAGCGACCATCGTCTAGATACCAGCGGTGTATTTCCGAATCCGCGGCTGCGATCGGAAGGCCAGCTGCCATGGCTTCCAGAGTCGCCAAATTAGATGTTTCGACGGGCGAAGGGTTTACAAAAATGTCGACGGCTTGCAATATTTCGTGCACATCGTCGAAAGTTCCCGGCAACCTGACTTGATGATGAATTCCTGCGTCGACCGCTTGCTCGTAAC
>JANNPR010001322.1:0-2066 GCA_031400345.1 Planctomycetota bacterium
GGATTATCACGAAAGCGCGTAGAATGGGCAGAGGAACCACCCGATGCTGATGGTAATACCGCTGGTGCTGGTGCTGGTGCTGGTCCCGGTTCCAAAACACCTCGCGATAAGAGTACTAGAGACGATCTGAAAGGTGGTCTCGGCCAATCCGGACCATTAATCAAAACATAGTACCAATCGTTTGACCGCAAGCCGCAGGCGATACGGGTCAAACAACGCGGTTAACACACTTCCAAACCTCGTACGCCGAAATTGGCGTACGGGGTTTGGTCGTTTCTTGTGGTCGTCCGAAGACGCCCGTCGCGTCCGGCTCAGCGTTGAACGATTCGTGTGGGCCGGTGGGCCACTCCTCGCTACAGCAGGAATAATCGTTGCCTTGGAGTAGGACGCGGGTAGCGCGTTCGCACTATTCCCATCGACCGTTTCCAACAGCTCGGTAAAGTTCGCGCTGTATGCGGTCAATACCGTTGGGGTTGGCACTTTCGACATGATCCGAAGCTTGCCTACATCTGGTGCACGTCTGCGCCGCCGTTTGGTGGTGGAGATTGCTGCGGACGAGGGACGATAGTGGATGTTGTTAAGAGACTTTCGCGTCGCAACAACTGCCTCGCATGCAGTGACTGGCGCAGCGTAGTCTTGCTGACCGACATCTTTCGCTCCGAGATGCGATCACAAACGAGTTGAACCTATGGCCTTGAAACGACCCCGACGTTCCGAGGACGAAAGCAACGAGAAGCCACGACGCAGCACCCGCTCGCGTCGTGCGAGTTCTACCTTGCAGACGCCTTTGGAAACCTATTTGCGCGAAATCAACGAGACCTCGCTGCTGACCGCCAAAGACGAGCAGGAGCTTGCCGAGCTGATCGGGCAGGGTGACGTGCGTGCGCGAGACCGGATGGTACGCGCTAATCTGCGACTGGTTGTCAATATTGCCCGTGGGTACACGGGTAAGGGACTCAGCTTGCAGGACCTTATCGAAGAAGGCAATCTGGGGTTATTGCGTGCCGTCGAAGGATTCGATCCCTCGATGGGGACGCGATTCAGCACCTATGCCAGTTATTGGATTAAGCAGTCGATTAAGCGAGCATTGATTAATTCCGCTAAGACAATCCGCATTCCCGCTTACATGGTCGAGCTGCTATCGAAATGGCGACGTGCGTCCGCGCGATTGACTGAGGAGTTAGGTCGTGGCCCGACCCCTGAAGAAATCGCTCGGGTTTTGGGACTTCCACGCAAAAAACTACCGATTATTAAGAAGGCAATTCGAATCTATAACCTCACACCTCAGACCGATCAGGCGGATGCGGGCTGGTCGCTCGGTGAAATGGTTATGGACGAACGCATGAAGAGCCCAGACGAAGCAATGGTCGAACAGGATGTCCTGCAACGGGCGCTAGAGCTGTTGGAAATGCTTGATCAGCGCGAGGCGACCGTCCTACGGATGCGTTTCGGTTTGGAGAGTATGCAGCCGCACACACTGAAAGAAATCGGTGAACAATTAGGGCTGACTCGCGAAAGAGTACGTCAAATCGAAACGGAAGCACTGAATAAACTCGCAGGCGGTCTAGAAGATGCGCCACCCGGCTTAAAGCTCAACTCGCTGTTCTAAGCCGGCGGTCCGGTAAGGGGCCGGGAGTTTCTTTCGTGAGACACACCCACATCACTGACCCACCCACAGTGACGAAAGAGATTCCTGTCCCCGGCTCTGAGCGTTGCGAGAGAGTTCGCATCCTATCTGTGGTCCGGTGCGAAGCCGGAATCTATCGGCGAGTAGCCTGAGCCGCCCCAGCAGCGCTCTTCACTCGTCGTTTTATCACCAGTCGGGCCTCCCCGTTTGCCGGAAGAGCGCGGTTAACTTACGATTAGCAAAGTCCCGTGCTATTTCCGGCGCTCTCTTTAGAATCCAGGCAATGAACTCATTACGAATTGGCTTTGTGGGGGCGGGCCAGATGGCCCAAGCATTGGCGTCTGGTTTTGTGCGGTCGGGCCATGTTCAGCCCCAAGCTATTGTGGCATTCGATCCTGCCTCGCGGTCTGCCGCGCAATTCCTGGAGAAAGTTCCTGGA
>JANNPR010000005.1:0-4770 GCA_031400345.1 Planctomycetota bacterium
GAGCACCCATTCCGCCGCCCATCGACGGTCCAAATCCCGAACCACCGCCGCCACCACCCATCATTCCGCCACCCATTCCACCACCCATTCCACCACCGCCTGAAAGTCCGGAGGCATCTCGGTTAAGTCTTACTTGGCGAATTTCGACAGGTAGGCTGGCATTTCCGCACTCGGCAAGCAACCGGTTGATTTTTCGCTGATCGACTATCAGTCGCATGCGCACGGGCACCCGTTTGGCGACGACCAAAAAGGCATTCGCCGGATCCGGCTTTTCCGATTTTATCGCTTCGCGTATTTTACTGGCTAACAACGGTTGGAAATCATTATCGACGTAGCGGAGGTCGCCTGGGTCGAGCGTTGCTCGAGCGCCACCAACTCCCCCTCCCTCCGCGCTACCTCCACCGGAACCGCCGCCCATCCCCGGCATGGCATTCATCATACCCCCTGCCGCTGAGGAGGGTGGTTCGCTTCCGCCACTACCTCCACCTGCGCCGGACTTTCCGCCGGCTGCCCCTCCCATGCCGCCGCCACCCATTCCACCGTCCATTCCCATCCCACTTGCCCCACCAGCTTGGAGCCGCGTTATTTGACCGGCTTGTCCGACTGCGTCCGCTCCCAAGCGGATAAAATCAATCCTCTTGATTGCTGCTTTCCAGCGTTCCTCTGCGCCGTCATTTGTCTTACGAATGATGCGCATCAACTGTTGCATCACCCACAAATCCTCCTGAGCGTACAAGACCTGCAATGTACTGGGTGCCTTGTCCGCTTCGTTACGCCAGTCAAATCGCATATTTTGTAAGCGGGTTTGATCATCATTCGCCCAGTCTACGACAATGGGCGTACCTTTTCGCAGCCTAGTTCCGGTATTTGTGTCGCCATCCCCGCGTCCTCCCATCGATCCCATTCCACTTGACCCGGAAGAACTAAGCCCGCTCATCGCAGAAGCCCCGCCAAAGCCCGATCCGCCCGTGCCCATCCCCATTCCGGGCGCTCCTCCCATTCCTCCACCTGAGGCATCACCTGCCCCCGTATCGGACGCTTGCCATTCTGCACCAATCAGCTTTGCCAATTTCGGAAGCTCATTCTTGATATAGTCGCGATAGTGCTCACGAAATTCGATGCGAATCTCCTTGGTGGGTTCCGTAGGGAAGTTAACGGTTTCAATCGGACGTAGTGGATCGACCTGAGCAATAAAGTCGTCTTCTAACTCCGCTGGCCATATCAATTTGTCCCGTTGAAATTCGTATTGCTCACTCCAGGCCCCGCTCACATCCTGTTTCATGAGTTCGGTCAAGGCGTCCATCTGCACGTGCGTCGTATCGTTGGGATGATCCGCTTTACCTTTGACCGTTGTTGCTGTACTGAACTTGCTTTCAATTGCGCCGCGCTTTTCGGTTTCCTGCTTGCGCAGCCCGGCTGTAACCGTGAACCAAGTGATCAGGACCATAAGCACGGCTAGACCGTTGATGATCCAAAAATGGTGTTCCTTGGCGACAGTGAGTGCCTTTTTTACTTGATCCATGACTAGATACCTGCCTTTCCGGTTGCCGAATTCAAGCCCGTGTTCGCTGGGTCCCCGTTGGTTGGGGTGGTTGCCCCATTTGGATCCGGATCCGGCGGCCCACTGGCAGCTGGAGTCACTCCGGTCGCGGATCCGGGAACCGATGGGTCAGTTGCTGCCGGCTCTGCAGGTGCTGGTTGCACCGCCGCCGGTGACGATGCTGCGGGAACGGCCGCAGTGGGTGCCACTGCCCCCTCCGCCGCGTTCGCTGCGGGCGGCACCGTAGCCGCATTAGATGTCGGCACAGTTCCAGCCGTGGTTGCGACTGCTGCAGCGTTTAGCCGATGTTGCTCGATTCGTTTGGCAATTCGCTCGGATAGGCCCGTCTCCACCCAACAGAACTGAATGGTAAATGTATATTTACTGACGTTGAACACGGGCGGGATGTCCGACTTCGCATCCTTTTTGGTGGTCTCCCCGCCGAATCCGGGCGCCCCAGACAAACCTCCGCCTTCAGCGCCATTGTCTGATAACCCCGGTGGGCCACTTAGGCCCTGCATATTTGCCAGACCGCCGCTGCCAAGGTCCGGTCCCTCGTATTCGGGGTTTGGCACCTGGGTTGGGCGAGGCACTTCCTCAAGCACCAACACCGGGTAGCCGATACCGAGCTCTTTCATCGTAAAAGGTACAGGAGGTTTACCCGGTTCGATCGTTAACAGCACGCTGCCATCCTCGAGTTTTCGGAGAATCGTGTCCCGGATGTGCACAGCCGCCCCGTTTCGACCCTTATTGAAGTAGTGATACCCGTGCAACTCCACTACCCACCCTTTGCCAGTGGGACCGGTTATCGATTGTGCATCGACACCTTCAGAGCTGACTGAACCGGCCGCCCCGGCACCGGGCGTGGCTGCCACTGCCACTGGTGTTGTAGCCACCGGAGTTGTAGTTCCACCAGACGCCGCCACTGTAGCCGGAGCCGCATTGGCCGGAGCCGGGATGCCCGAGGCAGCCGTGGGCGCCGGTACTGGTAAAGCCTTGCCACTCGCGCGTGCGGCCAGATGGCGCTTTAACTCGATGTATTTTCCCTTAATTTCCGGGAACCAAGTTTCCAGCTTTTGAAAGTACTCGGTCTCAACATAGGAAATATAAAGCTCACGACGTTCATCGAGCGGCACTTTCTTAAAATCGGTTATTGCGTCCGGCGGGAGTGGTGTTACGGGCAAGCACTCGTTGATCGCTTTCATCACTTCCAACCAAAGTAACCGACGATCCGCGTTGCCGGCCAATTCCTGTCCGACTTGATTCAAGAACTTTAGCCGGCCGTCTTTTTCCGCGTGCGTGCTTTCATGTCCGGTGCTAAGTGTCTGAGCGCTTTCAACTTTCTCGACCGCATTCTTCCAGGAAACGTTTTGGGTTACCCGGTTATCCTGCACTTTGGACCAGACGTTGTAGGTGAAAAAGAAATTGAACGAGCAAGCCAGCATCAGTGCGCCGACACCCGCCACAGCCCAGGGCTTTTTGGCTCGCACCATGCGATGAGTTCGAATTTCTTGGGGCAATAAATTGGTGGACAGACGGCCGTCGCCAAGTCCCTGTAAGCACAAACCATAACAGACGCCATACGAGTACAAATTATCTTTGAATGTGGGGGAATCAACGACCGCACCCCCTGTCATCTCGGTAAATGAATCGAAATTAACGACGTCATAACCCAGGTTCTTTGCCAGATACTGAGTCAAGCCTGGAAGTTTGACGGTGTTGCCCAGTAAAACGACGCCCTTGAGCTGAGCCTTGCGGTCAAGACCTTGAAAGTACCCGATCGAACGCTGAACTTCGGTGACCAAGTCATTAAAGATGGGCCGCATGGCCTGGAACACGGACTTCGGATCTTCAGCCTGCCGAGCATTACGCTTGAGATGCTCTGCTTTGGCAAACGTCAGCTTAAGTTCCTTGGTCAGCTGTCGTGTGAAGTGATTTCCGCCAATGGGGATACTGCGTTGCCAGACACGAAAGCCGTTGGTCACGATTAGATCCGTGGCATCGGTCCCCACCGAGAGGATAACTAGAGAATCCGGGGGGCTGTCGGCGTCGAATAAATCTGGTGACGGCCCATCCTTCATCAGATCATGGGACACAAAGTTGTAGATGCTGAGCGGTGCTAACTGGATGATGTCCACTTCAACGTCCGCGGCATCGAAAGGCTTTAGGAATTTATAGACCTGTTCACGCTTCATGGCGAACAAGCCCACCTCGGTGTCGAGCGCAAAACCTTCAACGATTTGTCCGCCGGCCATCTGTTGAAAATCCCAGATGACCTCTTCGAGTGGAAAGGGGATTTGTTGTTTGGCTTCATACCGCACAATGTCGGGAATCTTCTTGGCGTCGACTGGCGGCGGCTTGAAGAATTTTGCCAGACCGCTTTGTCCTGGAACGGACATCGCGATTTTGTCTCCCTTGATATCGTTCCGGGACAAAAACGTTTCCAATGCTTCGCGCACCAGCGTTTCCGGATTGGCCTCCGGTTGACTCAAAATTTTTGGATATTCGATGAAGTCAAAGGCTTCGGCAATAACTTGCCCGCCTTCTTTTCGACAGCGGAGCGCTTTGAGCGCACTTTGTCCAATATCAATCCCCCAAACCCCGGTCAGCTTTTTCACCATCAGTAACTACCTCGAGAAATTTCCAGCCCCTGAATATTCAATCTAACCGTAGCACCTAACGTTCTTCCGAATTACGGCTCGGCCACGATCCCGAACAATAGCCGGCCAACTATACGACTCGTGCCTCTGTAAATTAGGGCCTCACAACCGATAACACCACGGTACGCACCACGAATGCAATGCATTTTTAGGATAAGGTGCAGCCCTAAGAGGAAAACGGAAGGCTGAATGGCCAAATCGTGCCTCGCTGCCTTGGTATCCCTGTTCCACCTCTTAATCTACTGAGGCAAGAACCTGCATGTCAATGTTTTCCCTTGAAAGCCGCGAACTTAGATGGACGGATTCGCGGGAACTCGGGTTTCACGGTTCGGAATTCGGACCGAGTTGATGGATGGCCGCGCAAACTATGTTCTGACCCAAAAGCGAACATTATGTCCTTAGCGCGCCGAGCCGCGTGCCCGCGAACCCCGAAACCTGAAACCTGAATCCGGTCCGCCACGCCCTTCGACGCTCGTTCCTCGCGACTCAGGGACGTGCCACCCTGAACCCTGAACCCTGAAACCCCGAATCGACCCTTGCTTGCGGATATACCGACTGGGTCTATAATCA
>JANNPR010000051.1:0-3094 GCA_031400345.1 Planctomycetota bacterium
CCGCGATCACTTCGCGGCTGGTGCGACCGAAGCTGGCTGCAAATTCCGATTCGGTCATAGACAAACCATTGGGTCCGCAGAATTCGCACCAGCTTTCATAGTGCAGTTGATAGGAATCCACTAAGACTCCATCGACGTCAAATATCATTCCGTAGTCCACTGGATTTCCTTTCGTCAGGTGATTCGCGGTGGGTCCAAAGGTAGCGGGCTGATGGTGCAGCCGTAATGGGGCTCTCGAATTCCAAGCCTGCCGGATTACAATCGCATCATGATCGTTCTACTTTTTGACATCGATGGAACTTTAATTTCTACCGGTGGAGCTGGACAGACTGCTCTGGACAGTGCTTTCGCCGAAGAATTCGGCATTACCCGGGCAAAGCCTGTCCCCATTAGTGGCAGGACGGATCGCAGCATCGTCAAGGATTTTTTCCAAATGCACGCTGTGGATGAGACCCCCGCGAATCTGCAGCGATTTCGTGACACTTACGTGCGTCATCTTCCTCATACGCTCAGGCAGAGGCCAGGCCGCGTGTTACCGGGTATCCACGAGTTGTTGACGAGTTTTCAGGGTCGATCGGATGTGGCATTGGGGCTCTTAACTGGAAACGTGTACGAAGGGGCTCGAATAAAATTAGAACATTATTCGATGTTCCATTACTTTAAATTCGGTGGTTTCGGAGATGAGTCACTGGATCGAAACCATGTTGCGGAAATTGCGTTAGCAAGCGCACGGCAACACGTTAATCATCAACTGACCTTAGAACGCACTTGGGTTATCGGCGATACGCCGTTGGACATTCGCTGTGCACGATGGATTGGCGTGAAGGTATGCGCGGTGGCAACGGGCATGCATAAGTTTGAAGATCTGGCAGCCGAGAACCCCGATTTGATATTGGCTGACTTGTCGGCAGTGAACGACGTGGTGGAAAAGTTAGCGGGTTTAGGTTGAATTGAGTTGTTCGCATGAGACGAATTCCAAAAACGTTATGGTTCATCTTGTTATTAACGGTTATCGGCGCAGCCGCTTATCAACCCGCTGTAGCCTATTGGAAAGAACGAAATAAGCCGAAATGGCGTTTTGCTGAAGTGGCTCAAGGACGGATCGTATCGGTCGTTAACTCAACTGGTTCGGTCAAGCCGGTGCAGACGGTGCACATCGGTTCGTTTCTGTCGGGGCCGATCGACCAGTTGTTTGCTGATTTCAATCAGGAGGTGAAAAAGGGGGAGCTGCTCGCCAAAATCGACCCGCGTTTGTATCAATCGAACCGACTGCGTGACGAAGCTCAGCTACTTACCCGGCAGGCAGATGTTCTTCGGGTTCAGGCGCTGTTGCAACAAGCTACGAACGAAGAGAAACGCGCGCTTGCCCTGCGCGAGGAAAACGAACGATTCATTTCGCAAGCTGAGATCGATCTCGTCAAATTTAACCGCATGTCTTTTGAGGCTCAGTTGTCGGTTGCCAAAGCTACGGTTCAGCAGGCGGAAGCCGCACTCGAAAACTCTTTAACGCAACTGCAGTATGCGGAGATCACTTCTCCCGTAGACGGCATCATCATCGATCGCAAGGCCGACCCAGGTCAGACTCTGGCCGCTCAGTTTCAGACTCCCGAGCTGTTCACGATAGGGGTGAATATGCGAGGCAAGATGCATATCTTCGCGTCGGTCGACGAAGCCGATATTGGCCTGATTCGACAAGCGAAAGAAAGGGGTCGAAACGCCGAGTTTTCCGTCGACGCTTATCCAGACGACTTGTTTCAGGGAGATATTGAAGAAATACGTTTTAGTTCCACCACAACTCAAAACGTCGTGACTTATCCTGTAGTGGTTGCCGCAGAAAATCCCGAGCTCAAGCTGCTACCCGGCATGACGGCCAGCATCTCGTTTGTGATAGATGAGCGTGAGGACGTCGTCAAAATACCTAACTCGGCACTGCGATTTTTTCCTTTGGAAAAGTACGTGCGCGAACAAGACCGAAAGCTACTGGAAGTTTCCGATACGCTCGTTCAAGAAGAAACGGAAAACCGTCAACGACTAATGTCCGCCCAGGAGAAAAATGAGGTCCGCCGCAATCGCAATACGCGACACGTTTGGATATTCGATGGGGAATCTTTGAAAGCTGTGGAAGTCGTCATTGGTCTGAGTGACAGCAGGTTCTCGGAATTGATCGAAGGAGATCTAACGCCGGGTCAAAAGCTGGTCTTGGGTATTGAACCAAAGGGAACTACTAACCGCAAAAAATAGCTATCCGCCGTAGGAAACATTGCAATAATTCTTGCCCGAGATCCAGTGATGGAAGTGTTCTTGACCTTTAAAATCGCGCTCCGAGCGCTCGCTAAGAACAAAATGCGCGCGGGGCTCACGGTGCTTGGCGTGGTCATCGGGATTGCGGCGGTGATGACCAAGGTGTCGATCGGTCAGAGCGCCGGTCAACTAGTCCAAAGCCAATTCGAATTGTTGGGGACGAATGTAATTTTCGTGATTCCTGGCAGCCGTCAGCGGGGTGGTATCCGCGAGGGACTGACCATGTCGCTGACTGCCGATGACTCGGATGCCATGGAGTCCGAATGCCCATCCGTTGCAGCCGCTTCGCCCCTGGTCAATGCCACCGGGCAGGTGATCTATGCAAATGCCAATTGGAGTCCAAACGAGCTCTGGGGCGTCGGTGAGAATTACCTCACGGTTCGCAACTGGCAGCTTCGTTCCGGCGGATTTTTTACCAAACGCGATATCACAGCGGCGGCTAAGGTCTGCGTAATCGGCCAAACCCTAGTGGCTAAGTTGTTTCAGACGAAGAATCCCATCGGTGAGGTTATCCGCATCAAGAATATTCCGTTTCGAGTCATTGGCGTACTCGAAGCCAAGGGCGCTAATATGGTAGGAGACGATCAAGACAACTTGGTGCTCATGCCCTTTTCAACCGTCCGTAAGAGATTGCAAGGGTCCAATTTCGAAAATGTCAACGCGATTATGGTCTCCGCCACGTCCGTAGCCCGAATGGAAGATTCGGTTAATGAAATCACGCTCCTGCTTATGGAACGACACCATATTCATCCCGGTGAACCTGCCGACTTTCAAGTACAAAACTCCGCCGAGG
>JANNPR010000054.1:0-1643 GCA_031400345.1 Planctomycetota bacterium
TTTGAGTCTACCCGAATCGAGGCACTTTTTGTTAGTTCTGTTAGGAATCCAAAAGAGCCGGATGTTCCTTCATGAGATATGGCATAAGGATTCTATCGAGCGCGTTGCTGGAGTCTGAAAATAAGTAGCCGCAGTGTTCAAGGCTAACCCGCAGTAGCGAGTTGAGAAATACGTCTCGGCAGTCACTGGATGCGTTCACTGCAAACTGCAACTCATCTTGGTCCAGACGCTGCATGAGATTGACGATTACGGTGTTCGCAGCGCTTGTTTGTGAATGTATGAATTCCTTCAGTTGAGTTTCGTTAAGGCTCGCTAACAGCGCGTGAATGTAAGCGCGAAGGCGTTCACGCCCGTTGTCGGTGATGTCAAAATGCTCACGAGGAACCCAGTGAATATCGCCGCTTTCCGCAAGCTGTTTTCTTGCCCACATGACGTCATTTTCTAGGACCGGTTGCCGCGACTTCGAATGATGTGCGCCCAACTGATCCTTAGTAAAGGGAAAATTCCTGAGGACTTGTTCCTTGAACCAATCTAATTCGTCGCTGTCTCGAAACCAAATTCCACCATTGCGGCAGGCTAGTTCTAGCAGAATAACAATCTGGAACGCCTGTTGTCGATCTCGATTGTCCGCCATTGTTCTGTTCCAAAATGCAATTGTCTAGGCCACGGCGAAGTCGGTATACTTGCGAAACTCGGGGGACCTAAACGCGAGCACGATTTTGTCCTTTGGAACTCCCGCCGCGACAAGTTGATTTGCAACCCCGTCCTCCGTGCCGTCGTGCTGAATTAGAATCTTGTCACCGCGAACGTCGACGTGAATCAGTGCGCCGTGTACGCGGCGGCCGTTGACCCAGCCGCTGCGCATCAACTCGTAGTGCCCTATCTGCTCATCGACAATCACTTCCGTTTCGATATCGCCGACGGCCGGTGGAATCTTTGCGTATTCCTTGATTATATCTGTGATTAGCTTTGGATACTCGCTCACTTCAACCATCGCACCACCTCCTCCGTTGTCGGGTTAATCGTGAAAATTTTGACCCCAATTCCTTGGAGCAATTCCATCCCCGCAACATCGCCGAGCACGGAAATATACGCCTCTTCTGGAATTGCAGGCCACATTTCGCGGTTAGGGTCGCGACCTCTCAACAATTGCCGGTAAAACACGAACTGTCCGAGGGCGACCTCCAAATCGTGGACTTCCGACGCCCCGGAGAATGATTTTACCTCAACCGCGATCCGTATGTCACCACGCTCGGCCGCAATGGCCCGTTCGGCTCCCAGATCGGCATAGACATCTCGATCACCGAACGCGAGAGGATAGGGATCGTGCGTGATGGTCCAGCCGTCCTTGATCAGGGCGTTTTTCGCGGCACCGTGAATCGCGTCTCTTGCCGGCATACGCAATTACCGTCCATCTCTCCTGAGATCTCCCACGCTCGGCAGCTTCTTATGCACGTCGGGCCCGAAATACCGCAGCCCCACCAGCGGTTCGCTGCCGGTGTTCTCAAGGACAACCCCCTCGGTGGCTGCCTCGTGCGAGATAAAGACCTCGTCTTCGGTCTCGGCGCCGAAGCGAATCATGGCGGGCGTTTGCAGGCTCAGCTTGCCGAGCTTGCCCTTGCCCTGCACGGTGATCCAGCCGC
>JANNPR010000091.1:0-6019 GCA_031400345.1 Planctomycetota bacterium
CCAGTCAATCATCACTCCGCGAGCATAAGTTGAGCTCGCAGGAGATGCAAACTAATACCCAAGCCTCTCCAGGGGGCACAAAAAAGCCCTGCGGGCGGACCCGCAGGGCTTCTCTGATAGACGATAGGGAACGGCCGATAGCCAATTCCCGATGGAATGTGGTTGATGCTTACTTCTGCCCCGGACGCCATTCTTCCTGAGCGAACTTGAAGGCTTCCTCGAGGCCAACCATGTCGGTGCTCGGGCGGAGGGCTTCGAAGGCGGCGGTTTCCAGCCGGTCGAGCTTAAATTTTTTGTCGACCAGCGAAAACAAGGCACGTTCGCCCGTTGGCACGCCTTGGCTCACGAGCGTAACATTGTATTTCTTTCCTTTAAACTCGGCTCCAAAAATGCTTTCTTGCCGCGCACGGCGATCGGCTGGATTGAGATTCGCGATTTTTTTAAAGACGGCCAACATAGCATCCGCGCTTTCTCGATCGCGCGGTTCGATGTTGTGCCAAACGCTATCCACCTGAAAACGCACTGCACATGCTTGTTGAGTAAAATCAAGCATGATTTTTTCACCCCGCTTGGTCAGGCAATGGGCTATTAGTCCACCCGCAAACGGAAACGCCGGGGCCTGTCGAGCCATCAACAGATTGGCTTGGTTCTGCTCGCTAGCGCCACCCCCACCGGACAAAGTGCAGGGGGGCAGCAATTCATGTAACGGTTTTTCTTCAGCGGATGATTTCTTGGCCATAGCTGCGCAATCGAGAAAAGTTCGAAAAACATACGGCGCTCAGATCCTCAGGAACTGGCGCCGCACGTAAAAATCCCATTCACTGTCTAGAGAATACCAGGCTGCGAGACGTTGATGCCCTTGAGCGCCATTTTCAATGCTTCCTGATTAGGTGCAACTTCAAAGGCTGTCGGCCGATCGATCAGTTCGTCATCAATTAACTGCTTTAGGCTCATCGTAAAGTCTTGCATACCCTCCGCTGCACCAATTCGGATCGCGTCTCCAAGCTTGTGATCCTGCCCTTCCAACACAAGCTTCCGAACCATGGGCGTGAATGTCATAACCTCGCAGGTGGGGACTCGGGAAACTCCCGGCTTAATGGACGGCAACAGCTTTTGAGCCACGATCCCTCTCATATTCGAAGAAATGGCACTGCGCAAGGCGCCGTGCATATCTTCGGGAAACAAGTCCAAAATACGACCAATTGTGGTGGGAGCGCTGGATGAGTGGATCGTACCGAAAACCAAGTGCCCGGTTTCAGCAGCATGGATCGCAGTCATGAATGTTTCTTCATCACGCATTTCACCCACGAGCATCACATCGGGATCTTGGCGGACGGCGTGTTTCATGCCGATCTTGAAATCCTTCACATCGATTCCGACCTCGCGCTGGTTGATCAGACACTTGTCCTCGGAAAACACGAACTCGATCGGGTCTTCCAGCGTGAGGATGTGGCCGCGATAGGTTTGGTTAATGTAGTTCAGCATAGCGGCAATCGTAGTGGATTTGCCTGATCCGGTAACACCTGCAAGCAGAACCATGCCTTGATCGTGAAGGCAAAGTGATTCGATGCTCTCCGGCAGGAACAATCCTTTGAAGTCAGGAATCTTGTTATTCACTCGTCGGGCAACCAATCCGATCTTTCCCATCTGAGTGAGAATGTTCACGCGGAACCGCCAAGTCACACCGTCAACTTCACAGGTGTGAGCGAAATCCGCTCCACCTTCATCGTCATAAATTCTCCGCGATCGATCGTTCATCATGGGCATTAACAAACGGCACATTTCTTCCAGATCAATGGGCCCACGATTTAAAGGACGCAGTTCGCCCCGTGTGCGGACCATCGGTGGGACGCCGACTTTCATGTGCAGGTCACTACCTTCGATTTTGACCAGTGCGCGGAAGAGCTTGTCAACTTCTAGTTCGTCCCGATCGTGCATCATTCGTTGGATGATCGCATCTGCCGAGGGAGCGGCCGCTACTATTACATGTGGGATCGATTCAACCGTAGCTGACATGATGAACTCCAAAGTTGGAAACTTATATTCGCACAGGGATGCCACGCTGAGCCATCACCTGTTTGGCCTGGCGGATCGATATTTCGCCAAAATGAAAAATGCTGGCTGCCAAAGCAGCGTCGGCTTTACCAATCAGAATTGCATCGGCTAAATGTTCCGCGCTGCCTGCCCCACCACTAGCAACCACCGGAATGGTGACCGCCATACTGACCGCAGCCGTTACCTCTAAATCGTAACCGTCTTTTGTTCCATCGCAATCCATACTTGTGAGAACGATCTCGCCAGCGCCCAATTGTTCCACCTGTCGCGCCCAATTTACCGCTTCCAAACCAGTGGGCACACGGCCACCATGGATGTGGACTTCCCACATTACATCGCCCGGTTGTGGGCCGCCCTGATGTAAGCCGACCTGATATTTGACTCGCTTAGGGTCAATGTTAACCACGATACATTGGCTACCAAACCGGCGGGCGGCTTCACGGACGAACTGCGGATCGCGACAGGCCGCTGAGTTAATAGACACTTTATCACAGCCTGCATTTAGCAGATCGCGAATGTCCTCGATTGTCCGAATTCCGCCTCCGACCGTGAGGGGCATAAAAACCTGCTCCGCGGTCCGGCGCACCACATCGATCATGATTCCCCGACCTTCGTGGCTAGCGGTTATATCGAGAAAGACAAGTTCGTCCGCCCCTTCTTTCTCGTAGCGTGCCGCAACCTGCACCGGATCGCCCGCGTCGCGCAAATTGACAAAGTTTGTCCCTTTTACGACCCGGCCCCGGTGCACATCAAGACAAGGGATTACTCGTTTTGCGAGCATGCCTACGACTTAGCCACTTTAGCAATTGCCTCTTTAGCGACGGCTAGGCATTCTTTCATGTCGTCGATGGGGTTCTTTGGATTGGCTTCGTACTCCAAAGACAGAGCTCCATCTGCTGGGAACTGTGTCTCCTTAAGCGCCTTGAAGACTCCGACGACATCCAGGTTTGCTTTGCCGATAACGACGTTGTGCGAGCCTTTCCCACGTTCGGTATCGTCCTTCATGTGTACACCAAACACGCGACCATTCAGTTCGTGAATCGCCTTTACCGGATCCTCACCCGTGCGAATGAAATGCCCCGTATCGACGCACGCACCGACCCACTTGTGGCGTCCTTTAACGGCCTGCACCACGTCACTAATCTTGTCGTAACGGTGGCCCTGGCCATGATTGTGTATCGCTATTCGAATGTTATATTCAGCGCACAACTTGTCGAGACTTTCGAAGGCGTCTTCCGACGGATCCGCGGTGATGTTACGGATGCCGGCTCGCTTGGCAAATTCGAAGATTTTACGGTTGGCGTCGTGGTCCTTGCTGAACGGATTAACGCCGTGAGCACTTAACTTGATGTCAGCAGCCTTGAGCAGTTTCTTAACCTCTGCGATCTGCTCGTCAGTGGCATTTAATGCTAAATGTTTGCCGTAGAACTCGGCAAAGTGTACGCCCATGCCCTGCATGTGCCGAACGGCTTCTCCGACGTCAAATTCACGCAGTGAGTAACTCTGGACGCCCACGGGCCAACCACCCCAGGGATCCTTCTTGTCCGCGGCAAAAAGTCTGGCCGAGATTGTCGGCAGGTCGAAGGCAGCAGCGCCGGAAGCAGCTGCCGCAGAGAGAAGCAGTTGTCGTCTAGAAATTGGGGCTTGCATTGGCAGCATCTTTCGAAATTTCTAATGGATGTTATGAGCGATCTGACAATTTACTCGGTCATTATGAAACGAGGATCCGTCAGAAACAAGCGACCGGCCCGTGAATGGCCGGCCGACTTCATCAGGTTGCTATGACGGATTCGTCATTCCGTCGATGTAACGGATTCCTCAATAACGTCACAGTCGGGCAGCGATTCCAAAAACACTCGACCATAGCGTTTCGTGCGAACTCGCGGGTCAAGGATCACGACCATACCCCGGTCGCGCTGAGTGCGAATCAAGCGACCGAATCCTTGACGCAGTTTGATTACCGCCTCAGGCAACTGGTAGTCGTAGAAGGGGTTTCCTCCGGCCTTTCGAATGGCATCCAACCGGGCCTCTAACAATGGATGGTCCGGCACGCTAAATGGTAATTTGGTAATAATTACGTTTTGCAGCGCGTCCCCTGGCACGTCGACGCCTTGCCAAAAACTATCGGTACCCATGAGAACGCCGCGGGGGTTCCCTTTGAACTTCTCCAGCATAATATGGCGCGGGATTCCGTCCGCTTGGCTGTATAGGGCCATATCGTTTTCGGCCAACCAGGGATGTAACCTGCTGGCCGTGCGACGAATCAACTCATAGCTCGTAAAAAGGGCAAAGGCATGCCCATCGGATCTCGCCACATACCGTTGAATCATGGCCGCACACAGGCGTTCAAAGTCGTCTTTGTGTGTCTGAGGGTCCGGCATATCCGGAACCAGTATGATCTTTGCCTGCTTCCGATAGTTGAATGGGCTACCCAACTGAAGGGTTTGACATTTTGTCAAACCGACTCGCGATTTCAGAAAATCGAATGAGCCTCCCCCACTCGCTGCCAACGTCGCGCTCGTCAAAACCACGGACCGCACTTTTTGAAATAGTTCCTCACGCAACGTTGTGGCAACATCGATGGGAGAGGCAGACAAACTTACCCGTAGCGAGCCTCGACGTCCTGGATTAACTTCTATCCAGTACACCGCCTCCTGGATCTCCTGGCCGCTCCATGTTTCGATTTCTCCTGCCAATGCGCCCAGACGATTCGCTGCGGACGTATAGTCCAAACGCTCCGAATCACTATCAATCGATTCTGCATGATGCGCAATCATCTTGGACAAATGTGACAATGGTCGACTGAGTCGGTTCGGGACCACGTCAGGCGAACGCACGCGGCCGTTCTTCTGCGTTTGTCCTTGTAACCAGTGGTGGATTTCGCTGAAGTAGTCGTTGGATCGGTCGTAGCAATCCAATGTTGCTTTCTGAGCATCCTTAAGTTTTCCAGCGACCAGCAAGCCCCGATTCGTATTGGGGTTGTAGAGCCTGTTTAGCGAATAATCGACTTGCCCTGAAGTAACGGCGATACCCAAATGTTCGCTGGCAACAGACTCGAGGGTATGCGCTTCGTCGAAAATGACCGCATCGTATTTCGGCAAGATGCTGGCTCCGCTGCGGCGCAATGCTAAGTCGCTAAAGAACAACGCGTGGTTAACAACCAAAATGTTCGCGTGTTGGACTCGCCGGCGTGCCGCGAAATAAAAGCAGCTTTTATAGCTCTCGCAAGACTTTCCTAGGCAATTGGTGCTGTCACTCTGTATTTCATCCCAAACGGCCGGAAACGGCTGGAAGCCTAAATCGCTCCGCGAACCTTCCGTACTCTCCCGAGACCAATCGCGAATGCGATTTAGCTGCTCATTTTCCACAAGATCGTGAAATAAACTCTGCGATTTTCCCAGCGCTTGGTTGAGCCGCCGCAGGCTCATGTAGTTCCCTCGCCCCTTTACCAAGATCGCTGTGAATTCGCGCGGAATCACGCTCGTTAATAAAGGAAGGTCCTTAGTAATGAGCTGTTCCTGCAGGCTAATCGTATGGGTCGAGATGATAATTCGGGATTTGGCCTCCTCCGGGTTATCGGTGTCTGCACCGTCGCGACCCTCATTTCTTGTGGCCCGCAGGATCGCTGGTACTAAGTACCCAAAGCTCTTGCCTACACCCGTGCCAGCTTCAACAATGAGGTGGTTGCCGTTTGACAGAGATTCCGCGACGGCATCGGCCATCTCGAGCTGCTGAGTGCGGTGCTCGTAATGGGGCAGCCTCGCTGCAATTCGGCCATTTGGACCCAGTATCTCCCTAGACGTTAGCATGACGTCCGCAACCTACCAGTCGGAGGAAACGTCAACAAGCTCGGTCTTTGAAGGGCGAAACAAATATGGCTACGATACCCATCTGGCTTGATATCCGTCCTCATCGTGTCGGGAATCCAACACGGAATCCTTTTTCTTTTGGGCGGAGCATACCG
>JANNPR010000112.1:0-2646 GCA_031400345.1 Planctomycetota bacterium
GCAATCAGCAGCGCCAGCACATCCACCAATGCAAGACCAAGCTCCGACAGGCTCTCAATCTGGTTGACACGTATTCAAGCCATTCCCTGGTAGATCTACTCTCGATTGCACATCAGCAAATTGAAACCACTGACCAACAGACGCGTGCGCGGGTGGAGCTCGAGACTCAGCTCGCCGATCTTCGCCTTAGTCAGCATCGGGAAGAGCTGAAAACGGCACAAGCCAAACAACGAGCAGCGGACTGGCAAAGCAGCTGGGGTAAGGCTGTTAGCATTATTGGTTTGACTGCGGATGACGAACCAACCACCGCAAATCAGTACCTGAGGCAGTTGGCTACGATATTTCGCGAGATTCGCGAGGCGGGAGAAATCGAGCTCCGACTTGCAGGAATTGAGCATGATCGCGATCAATTCCTTACGAGACTCAACGCCTTGCGACAACGCCTCCATGGCCACAATAATTGGCAATCGACTGTGGAAACGATGCAAGCCGACGTCGATACATTAGTTCGTCAGCTGAATGAAGAACATCGAATGAATACGCAGCGGAAATTGCTGGATCTCGAACTCGCACGTGCCAAGCATCTTCACGAAGAGGCGGATCAAACCGTCGTGTCGCTCGAAGCCAAATTGCAAGCGTTTCGCGAACAAGCGAACGTAGATAACGAGCAGGACATTTCGCTGGCCATCCACCGCTCGGACGAACGTAGCCGTTTACAAGTTCGCGTCGATGAGGAACGAGCGAAACTCTATCAACAAGCACGCGGTCAACCACTCGATGAATTCCTAAGGGGAGCAACGGAAGTCCGCGATCAATTGGAAGTTCGGCTCGCCGACCTGCAGGACGGCATCGAGCCTCTCGATCAGCAAATTAATGAACAGGCCGTGCGGGCGGCTGCGGCCCAGCGGAAAATTGAAGAATGGCGGCAGGCAAGTGCTGCCGCGGCTGAATGCCAACAAGAGATCGAGTCTCAGATCGCCGAGTTGCATGATCAGGTGAACGAGTACGCTGCGCTCCATCTCGCTCGACAAGTTCTCAAGCTGACCATCGAACGCTTCCGACAAAAGCATCAAGGTTCGATGCTTAGCCGGGCGGAACACTTCTTCAAGCTTCTGACGGAAGGAGCCTTCAGCAGTTTGGAAGTCGACGATAACGAAGATTGCCAACCCGTGCTGGTGGCCGTCCGAGCAAGCCCATCCGAACGCGTCGAGATGACCGGTCTATCTGACGGAACTCGCGATCAGTTGTTTCTAGCATTAAGACTCGCGGGAATCGAGCAGCACCTAAAGCATCGTGAGCCAATGCCCTTGGTCGTCGACGATATCCTTGTGAATTTCGATGCCGATCGGGCACGGGCAACTTTGGCATGCTTGTCTGAACTAAGTCAGCATACTCAAATACTTTTGTTTACCCATCATGCCTACCTAGTGACACTGGCACAACAATCCATTCCTAGCGATGTGCTTTTCTGCCATACATTAGCGGGCAGTAGCCAGTCCGCAGTCGGCAGTCGGCAGTGAAAAGCGGGCTACCGCCAACGAGCTTGGATTAGCGTGCGTCGGTGGTTTAAACAGCTTTGGATTACTCAGGACCCCCCCGGCTGGCGGTACGACCCACTGCCCACTGCCCATTGTCCACTACCCACTGCCGACTGCCGACTGCCGACTGCCCCTTGTCTCACTGCCGACTGCCGACTGCCAACTGCCAACTGCGTAACAGGTTTTTCATTACATGCGCTGCCAACTTTGCCTTGCTTGGCGAAGTCTGAGGAACTAGTATTAGCTCTTTATCTCGGCACTCGGCAATGGCGTATTTTTCTCAGGGAGTTAAGTATGTTTCGGAGCATCGTTCTAGGGCTTGCCATATTGGGTGGAATGGCAAACGTAGCCTCCGCACAGGATAGCCTTTTAGCAGAACTATATGGACAAGGCGTTCATGCTTATTTCTCGAAAGACTACCGCCAAGCGCACGAACTGCTGACACAAGCCGTCGATCAGGGTAGTCGCGATCCGCGAGTCTATTATTTCCGCGCGTTTTCCTACAACGCACTGGGGCGACCAGACGAAGCCGAGTCGGACTTCCAGCAGGGCGCCTCGTTGGAAGTAAACGGCAGCGACCGAATTTATCCGATTGGTCAATCACTCCAGCGCATCCAGGGGTCGCTAAGGCTGACATTGGAGAAGTACCGTCATGCAGCCAAATTGGTGGCTCATGCGAAAAATTATGAGCGTGACAAGAAACGTTTCGAACAGACGCAACGAGCAGAAAAGGACGTCATTCGAGATCCAAACGCCGGGACCAAGCCAGTCAGTCCAATGATTCCTGCGGGCACGGCGAAGTCTGACCCAACCGACCCATTTGGTAACGCAGCCGACAACGCTGCCGACTCGCCTGTTAAACTTGCTCCGGTTCAACCGTTTGAAGACCCAGGTGCCAAACCGGTTCCGATTACTAAACCAACAGCTGAGGCCGATCCATTCGGAGAACCGGCTGCACCCGCGACGAAACCTGCGACTCCGATGCCCCCTGCAGCAACCGATCCATTTGGCGAACCGGCTGCACCCGCGACGAAGCCTGCGCCGAGTCGCGAGGTAGTCCAACATCCTCTGATGATGTTCATTCACGACGAACCCGGCGTCGCCGTGT
>JANNPR010000259.1:0-5241 GCA_031400345.1 Planctomycetota bacterium
ACCCGTAGCCATAGATCGGTTCGGCCCCTTCGCGCCTGTCGCGAGAGAGGGAGAGAGCGTGCCACTGCTCGGAACGAGACGAGCGCGACGACAGGAGACAGGTAACAATCGAATGCATACTCGGGTTCGACTCCTAGAATCACCGCTGCCCAATCGACATATTTTGATTGCGGGATATGGGACGCGGCGATTGAAACCGCCCTCGTTTTTGCCTCCAGCAGTTCTGGCCGACCCAGATAGACGCACACCGCCCGGCTGTGATTGCGAATGAAGAGCCGACCTCGATGCAACGTCGGCTGCGTCCAACCGATCTCACCTCCCAACACCGTGACTCGGCCCAGTTCCTCATACCTATCAGGTGACGCTCTTGCCAAGATCAGTTCGCCTGTATCGTTCAGCAGCACCAATTTTCGATCGGCAACAATCAGCGTCGCGTGTCCTACGCGAGTATTCGGCTCGGCGGAGCCATTAGGTAAGTGTCGCAGGTTGGCATCCCCCACGGACCAATGTTCCTTCCCCGTCAGGAAGTCGAGTGCGCGAAACTGGCCGCGCGACGGCCGATGCGTTTTCACTTGGGCTTCGCGCAAGTCGAATCCGTACAGCACCCCATCAAACAGGACGCTTGAGGCTACGTCGTTCGACATCAATGGGCTCTTCCGAGCCGTCCGCACGGGCTGGGCGGAATCGCCGGAGAACTCCAGCAGTTCTGAACCTGCTTGAAAGGTTTACGGACCAAAGCCGCCGCCCATCGACAGCGTCGAGACAACCGATCAGGCCATTTGGGGCGGCGAAATACAATCGGCCGTCCGAGTAGGTCGGCGTCGCGCGAGGTCCAGGATAGACACCCGCGGCATCGTACTGCCAATCATAGTTTGTTTCCTTTGACCGACCGTTGTAGTCCGGACCGCGCAGAGACGGCCAACCTCGATCCTCTTCACCCGAAGGAAGAAATGGGTTGTTGAATTCTGTCGCATTCGACACGAACAACACGGCCACGAGTGCAATAAAGCGCATCGTGAAATTGTACCAAGTCCACATTTAACCAGTTGTTGTGCGTGAACGGCCGATGAATCTACTGCCCGAGCGAATTTGGTGTTGTTGTTTGGATGGCAGTATCGCTAACCGGTCCGCTGTTTTCGGCGCCTTTAGCAATATATTCTCCGATCCCGCGCGCCGATTGGCGGATGTTTTTTTCGACACGAACACACCACTCCCCTGTCGATCGGCGATAGCATATCTTGGGGAACGTTGAATTGTTGGTTCCACCGCTGGTGTGAAGGAACCGATGATGTTGAGAAACATTACCCTTGCAAAAAAGGGCCCGTAGCTCAGTCGGTTAGAGCAGGGGACTCATAATCCCTTGGTCGGGGGTTCGAGTCCCTCCGGGCCTATTTTGTTTTTCCGGCGAATTTCAGTCCGCGATTTCCCCAAGCGTTTCGCCGTCCGCATGAATGCAATCTGATGCAATCCGTAACGTCTGAGGTGCGATAAATATAACTCGCGTTGTTGTTCCAGCACTTCGATACGTCGGTATTGCAGGTCCGTTTTAGTTGGACTCTTATTTACTGCACTCGACACTCCAACCGATGGCTTGGACGGCCGCTTACGTGTTGCACCTGAGCGGCTCCCAGGGTCTGCAGCAAGACATGAATTCGGTTCTCAAAACCATTCAGAGCGGTAGCGACGTCAGTTGTGCGGCGGTTAACCTTCGTCGACTTGCTGCGATTGGCATTGGATTACCGGCATTACTTGTCGTTGCCAATCAGTTTGTACTGTCCCAAAGAATGTATGTCCGATCCGGACCAGTCCTCATTGCGTTCGTGATGGCATTCTACGTTCTTCAGATTGGGACGATCGGTTGGGTCGTTGGATCCTACGTCAAGAATGGGATATTGCGCTGGTTCATGTTTGGCTGGATTATGATTCTGATTGACTTGCAACTGGCGGTGATTACATCGGATGGAGCAGCCGGCGTGGGTGGCTCATGTCTTGCTACGGGAATTCTCACCGGGCAATTGGGAATCATCACCGTGTGGGGTGTATTGGGGAAGGTCCGCTGGATCTGGCGACTTCCGTGCTTGTTCGTCGTACTTATGACATATCGAAATTTCTATCTTATGTTGACGACAGTGAACTCCATGAAAATTTACTACGGTAACTGGAGCGACATCGCCATGGTTCAAAGCGTGCTGTTGTCGGTCCTAGCCGGGATGCTGCGATTGTCGGGATATTCGTTGACGCGCGCTGACATGGAGCAGTCGTCACCAACAGCCAATGCTCGATTTCATTCGGCCCGGCAATTTGGAATTCGAGATGTTCTGATCTGGACCGCTTCGCTGGCCGTGCTATTGGGTGTTGCGAGGGCGGGGAAGTTTTTGAATGTCGAATTTATTAAGCGATTCTACGGCGCTGAGATGTTGCTCGTGTTTACTATCGCGGTCTGTTCATCCGCGATCATGGTCGTTGCCATATGGGCTTCTTTAGGCGAAGGGAGTGTCTGGCTGCGAAGTGGAGTGCTTGTCATATTGTCGACATCGATCGGCGTGTCTGTCGGCGTGTACTGTGCAATCGTAGGTCGCCGGACCGGCCGGTGGTTGGTAAACTCGATCTGGATATACGCTGAGTACTGGTGGATCGGATGGATGATATTAACGGGGCTCTTACTCTCAGCATCACTGTTGATCTTCCGCACGCAAGGTATTCGCCTTGTTAAGCGCGTCTCGCGATCGTCGACTGAAATTGCAACCGCGCCACATCGGAACCGATATGGCAAAAACGGTCGCGATGCCAGCGACGATGCTAAAGAGTTGTTTAAGCGAATACGAACGGACAACAGTTGAGTGGTTCGCTTTGTCTTCGTCGCCTGACCTGCGGACATTGTAACGCCCTGAAGCGGACCCCGCATTTGTCCCACAGCGCCAACGACCGTGCGGCGCATTCCGCGCACTTCTGCCCAGCGACCCCAAGCCCAATTCGCACTCATTTTGATCGCCAACGGTGTCTGAGAGCCAGCCCGATCGCCACTATAGCCAGCACCGCGACATTGACCCACCAAAACAGCGAGGGACGACTAGCTTACGGGGCCTTTGGAGGTTTGTAACTCTTGTCCGTTCGTTCATCCCACCATCGAATGTCTTTTGAAAGTGCAAATTGAAATGCCTCTTTCTTAAGCTCACGGTTGACGGATAAAGAAGCTGGCGTAACTCGTAGAAACATCGTGCCCACCCCCGCTGGTGTGGCCACAACTTGCTCGGGGGCACCTGGTATTTCCTTACGATCCGTTCGGTAATTGGTGAGTTGGCCTTTTACAGGAAACCAAACTCCGTTGGGCAGCTGTGCGTATTCCTCAACCAGCATGTGCACGATCGGAGTTTCGGTGATCAAGCTGGTGATCAGTATGTCCTTTGCCAAGTGATCATGTGTGGGATCGAGGGTCAAAGTCAGACGACAATTGTCTTCCGTCTTTGGTCGAAGTCCCCAGTCGAACGTGGTGGTAAGAATCACACTGGTTTCGTTCGACGAAACGACCTCGCGCTTATTGCCCAATTCCAGGACGTCAAGCGTTGTTGTTGAAAAATCACCATAGAGTGCGTCCCCCAACAGCACCATTGGACTCTTGAAGTGCTGAAATGCATCCCATGGATTGGCGTTGATTAGTGCCGACTTCTGGCCACGATGATGAGCGATGAAATCCTGGCCATCCCATGCAAATACTTGGCCGTGGTAATACCACTTTCCCTTATTGATGAATCCTATTTCGCCATCGTAAAACTGCCAATTATCTTCCTTTTTAAATCGCCAATCATATTGAAAAAGTATGGCACGACCGTCCGGATCGACCTTAGCACCAGGTGTCTTGTCCACAATGCTTAGCAAGTATTTCGCTTCGATAGTCTTAATTCGGTTATTCGCTGCAGAGTACTTGGCAACCACCGAATCTGCATCTGGAGAGGATGCGGCGCAACAAATTGACGTCAGTACTGCGAAAATGCTTATCTTCGACATACAGCTTCTCCGGGGACGTCTTCCCATTCTGTTCGTTGATTGCGTTGACCCCATTTAGTATAGGTGTTATTCGGGGTCCTAATTACAATCCGGCTTGATCGGGTTTTGGTAAGGCTTGGACGAAAGCGCGTGAATTAGGTATCACAATCGCGGTGTGAAGTTCGCGTAGATAGGCAAATGAAATCACGAAGAATCCGCCGATGGCTGTTGATTGTTGGCTGCCTTTTACTTGTCACATTCGTGACGATGTCATGGCTAGTAGGTGGGACTCTGGTTTCTCACGCTAATCGCATCGTTGGTGCTCCACCGGCGGACTTACCAATTGAGGCCACCACGATCCGAAGTAAGTCAGAGTCGACCATTGCCACCTGGTACATACCGAGGCAAAACTCGCATGCTACGGTGATCTTGTTTCACGAGATTAGGGGTGACCGGCGTTCGATGCTTGGCCGGGCGAGATTATTCTACGATGCAGGTTACGCAATCGTCATGATCGACTTTCAGGCTCACGGAGAAAGCCTGGGCCGCTACATAACGGCGGGATACCTCGAACGACATGACGTTCATGCGGCAATAGACTTTGCTCGGAGAACCAATCCAACTCATCGTATCGGAATTGTCGGATGCTCGCTTGGCGCCGCCGCGTCATTACTCGCCGCACCGTTAAAAGTAGACGCGTTGGTCGTGGAATCGGTTTATCCAACTATTGCCGAGGCAATCCATGACCGGATTGCACTTCGACTTGGTCCCGCTAGCTATGTCTTGTCACCTGTCTTGCTATGTCAATTAAAGCCTCGCTTGGGAGTTACTCCATCTGACCTTCGTCCAATTGATTGGGTGGCCATTGTGGGATGTCCAATTCTCGTAGCTGGCGGCGATCTGGACCAACATACAACGATGGCGGAAACGGAACGAGTATTTGGGGCCGCCAGAGAACCCAAGAAACTGGTCATATTCAAAGGGGCTCACCATACGGATCTATACGCCTACGATTCAGAACTTTACAAACGGGAGGTACTGTCGTTTTTGAATACGCATGTAGGTTCGCCAACAGTGGACGCGACAGTGCACATAGCGCCAGATTAACCGCAATCAAAGCGGGCTCAGTGCGATGTAACTCTTTGACTGGCAACCGCTCGGGCGTTAGAGTTCACGTCCAGGTGGAACTCTGAAAGCATGCTTCAAAGGCCAAGGCAGTGCGATCTATTACACGAATCGTCGGTGGAGTCGTCGGCG
>JANNPR010000263.1:0-1304 GCA_031400345.1 Planctomycetota bacterium
GATCGTGTTCACTATGTCGTCGCTGGCAAGGCCGAGCCGCTCGAGGATCGGAGCCAGATTTGGCGGAATTACGCCTTGTTTAACTTTGGTCCGCTGCCGACCTACCCAATCCAAGAAACTCACATAGTCCTTCAAGGACAACGATAACATTCCTTTGTCGGACGCGCGAGAAGTTGTCGCGGATGGTACGTCGCCTAAGTCCGTCTCTTTCAACGTCAGAGGTGCCAGCCAGTGATCGACGGCTTGTCCCTGGGAATTACGCTTCCATTGAATTCCAGCTTGGATTCGATACCATACCGAGCATCGCTCAGATTCTTCGGGCGACTTCGCTTCTCCCGCTCGGATCTGGTTTAGGTCCACATACATACCGCAGACCAACAAGGCCGCCTCACTGGTGATTTCCCGACAAGAGAATCTTCCTTCAAAAAAACGGCCGCTGACGCGATCTTGGATATTGCTTCTACGTGCCACATATTCGGCAAGTGCGGCCATAAACCATGACACATTAGAAAGTCGTTTGCGGATAACGGCGATCTTGTCTTTGTCCTCCGCCAACTGCTTGACTTGCTCTTCACTTGGTTCAATCCAGTTGCCGTCGAGTACCCAATGGCCGGGATAGACCCGTAGCCAACGCCGAGCCACTTCCCAGTCCCCCATGCGTTTGACGAGCCTGGGAGTAGTTCGCAATACCAAATGCAAATGGTTACTTAAGATCGCTATAAAACCGACATCAATCACGAAGCACGAAGCCAGTAGTTCGAGTCGATCGATGATCCATTGGCGGCGTTGGTTGTGATCCTTGCCGGTGAGCGGATCCTTCCCCAGCAGAAAGGCGCGGCGTACGCACCGATTCCAACAATGAAAAATACCGGGAACTCCTTGTCGGACTATTTCTTTGCGGGCGCAGGCTGGCATGGCCGGTACCCTCCGGTGCGAAGAAGCAGCGAGTGAAGCAACGGCTTCACTTTCCTATTTGATAAAGCACCGCCCGAGCCTTTTTGCCATCAAGAAATCTGGAAAGAATTTAGAAATTGCAAAAACTGTGTGGATGTCTATAGATTGATCCACAGATTTGAAGCATGACGTAGGACCAGTCCCGCCATTGTCCAATATGACGAGTCATGCATCGTGGTCGTTTCTTGCAAAGTCGATCCTCGCGCCAAGCGATTTATTCCCATCCAAGCAAAAAGCGTGAACGCGTAAAGGAAGATGCACCGGTCTGATACGCCGCAGGCGTACCATTCCAAAGCTCCGGGTCGCCGCGCAGCGGAATTGAGTCTTTCGCCATCCGGCTTGCCCGGGTG
>JANNPR010000154.1:0-2721 GCA_031400345.1 Planctomycetota bacterium
CGTTTGGGAACCGACTGCCAAGAGACACATCTCTAATGCGACGGAAGCGGCGCTGCCGCTGCTTGAACCTCCCGGCGTGTGCTGCCGATTCCATGGATTCCGGGTTGGAGGCGGGTCGAAGCAAGCGAATTCGGTGGTCACCGTCTTTCCTAGTATTACGGCACCCGCTCGACGCAACCGAGTCACAACTTCGGCACTCTGTCGCGCGACGTTGCCAGTGCGCGTCTTGGATCCGGCGAGCGTTGGCCAACCGGCCACGTCGACGATATCCTTGATGCCGATCGGGATTCCATGCAAGGGGCCGAGATCCGTCCCCCTCCGCAACAAGTCGCCTAACAACTGAGCCGTTCGTAGAGCATCTTCCTCGTCGGTGAAAACCCATGCATGGATTTGGGGTTCGTGCGAATGAATGCGGTTCAGCGCAGATTCGACCAATTGGACCGGCGTGAGGTCTCCCCGTCGCAGTAGCTGCGCGATTTCAAGGATAGGAGGAAGCGGTGACGGCATGGTGGCGGTCTTATTGGTTTGTGGCTACGTTTGGACAGTTAGTTTGCAGCCTGACCCGAAGTGTGCCAATGGCAGCCGCGAGTGGCACACTTTGGCATTCCATATGCGCAAGCGAGGTCCGCGAGAATTGCCTCGCTTGCGCTTTTTGAAGTTGCGCTTTTTGACAGGCCAAAGTGTGCCACTGGCAGCCGCCGGAATGAGATTCGATATACGTTAGCGTTTTTTCGGCGGCAGGCCAGTGCTGAAGTTGGTTGCGTTCAAACATTCGGCGCATTGGAAAACATCACTGTAAGCATATTCCCCCTCGTGCCAAATCGTCCACCGCTTCAACACTGGCTTGCCGTCGAAATGACCTTAATTGGCTGTCATAGTCAACTCCGCCGGCAGCCAGTGGCACACTTTTCACATTCCAAGGCGCAACATCTAAACTTGCGCTTCGGGTGGGTGTACGTTTCAATGCGATGCCACTTTGCCATGGTTCTTCTCTACGACCGATCCGAGCCACGAGGTGATGAACTTGGCTCAATCACCAGGGGGTTATCGGCTCGCATATCTTCGACTCGCACGGACACGCTACCAGCCAGGAGGTCGTCGATAAGGCGCCCGACCACTTCTGCGCGCCAGCCCTGTGCCAGCGCCGGCACGTCCACAACGGGTTTTCGCTTGTGCATGCGGAACGACACGAGATCTTTAAGATCTTGAATTGTGCCGACCAATCCCGGTGCCAGCTGGGAACGGCGACAAATGCTACTCAGTGCCACGGCCAGAAATTGCGCTAGTAGGTCGCCTGTTCGATTGGGGTTTTTGGGAGACTCGGGAGGGCATTGATCCATTGGCAGTGCCAATGCGGTGGCAATGGCTTGCCCGATGTCGGGCAAGCGACGTTGTAAGTCGCCCCGCTCCATGCCACGCACTGCACGAATTTGGCGAACGTCGTCCGACTGGCGGCGCGATAGTTCAACTAGCAAATCATCTCGTAATACACGACGAGCTGGGCAATCGCGTTGCTGAGCTTCCTGGTCGCGCCAATTCCACATCGAACGTACAATGGCGAGCGCACGCGGTGAGAGGCTCGCCAAACCCGGCAAACGGCGCCAACGCTCGCGCTGTTCCGACTCTTCTAGCTCCGTCTGCCAAGCCAGCATCTCTTCCGCTAACCACTGGCTGCGTCCCAGCGTTTCTAGTTCGTACCGCATCAAGTCCCGCAACGGCAATAGGTGCACCACGTCCTGCATGGCATAGTCGAGCTGCAATTTCGAAAGTGGACGTTGTCGCCAATTAGTACGAGTTTCCCCTTTATGCACGTTCTGACCCAACAGACGATTCACCAATGTGCTATAGGCCGCGGGGTATTCTAGTCCTAAGAACGCGGCAGCGATCTGGGTGTCAAACAATGAGACTGGCCGAGATTCGCACGCTTGCCTGCAAAACAAGAACTCTTCACGTCCCGAATGCACGATCGTTTCGTGTCCCCCTTGAGACAGCAACCTCCAAAAAGGGCTGACATCCTTAATTGCTAGAACGTCGACGACCACGAAACTAGTGGGCGTGGCGGCCTGAATCAAACATAAATCCGGGCGATAGCTGTCTTCCGATACAAATTCAGTATCGAATGCAATGCTTGGCGCCGTGGACGCCTCGCGGCAAAAGTCTGCCAATGCAGCGTCGGATGCAAGAATGTCATATTTCACGGGTGGGACTCTGACCTAGCAAAATGGTCGGGGCATCATAGGTCAAGAGTGGCTCGATATCTAGGCGATTCCCCAGCTCGATGTACCGATGGTACATTGGGCATGGAGGAACGCTGGAGCCACCTAATTCATGACCGAAACCTGGCTACGTCCAAACGTACGACCCATCTTTTTTGCCATGATCCTGCCCGGAGCGGGGCTGTTGGCAAGCTGCGCTTTGTTGGCCGGAGCCTATCAGGGAAATGGGCCTTTTTGGCTTACGGGCCTGGGGTGGTTGATAGTAACGATTTCCATGGCCAGTCTGCTTTCATTGTGGAAAATGGCCCGCCAGCCACGTCTGGCGTATGACGGTGAACATTTACAGGTCCATTTGGGAACGCGTCAGAATTTCGCGGTCCCGATCGACATCGTAGAGTGTTTCTTTCCCGGCCAAGGACCTGCCATGTTGCCCCCCACATCCGGCCAGGGGAATAGCCGGACCGAGACTTCCACCGTAGTCATACGACTGGCGGACGCGGCGCAG
>JANNPR010000161.1:0-7074 GCA_031400345.1 Planctomycetota bacterium
TCCGCCGAGCCTACGAAATCGGGCAGAACGCCACGGCTCAGATCAAACAGAACCTGAAGATTGTGTTCGATCGCCTGCTGCCGAAATGGAACTACTCTGCCATCCCCCAACTTGAGACACTAATTTTCTGACCGGTCCTTAGAGGGATCGGCAGCCGCCGACTGATCGTGCTCCTAAGTCCTTGGTGCGCAGGGCAAAGGCTCTCAAGCCGCAAAATCCGGGAAGATTTCTGGCGTAGATCGACAGTGGATTTCGCATTTAGTTTCGTTAGGCCCCGACGTAGGTCCGAGCACCGTGGAATCAAGCAGATGGACGAAAAAACGATATTTTTGGCAGCTCTGGAAATCACAGAGCCCACCCAGCGGCAAGCATATGTGGACGCCGCATGCCGCGGGCAGTCGCAATTGCGACAGGGAGTCGAACGATTGCTCGCCGCGCAGCCACCTGAAGGGGATTTCTTGGAGACTCCGCCGCCCGTGGTGGCCATGGCGATGGGTGAGTTTGCCCCCAACACTGTCGCGTCGGATCTCACGTATCTCACACCTTCCTCGCGGCCGGACTCGATTGGCCGGCTGGGACACTATGAGGTGCTGCAAGTCGTCGGCAGCGGCGGTTTTGGCGTCGTGCTCAAAGCTCTTGACGAGAAGCTGCTTCGTGTCGTGGCGATCAAGGTGCTGGCGGTGGTGCTGGCGGCTTCGGCGACGGCTCGCAAGCGGTTCGTTCGCGAAGCCCAGGCGGCCGCTGCCGTCAATCACGACAACGTGGTCGACATCTACGCGGTCGAGGAGACCGGACCGGTTCCGTATCTCGTCATGGAATACGTCGCCGGAATTTCGCTCGAGGAAAAGTTGCAACAACATGGCCCGCTAGAGCTGAGGGAGATTTTGCGGATTGGCCTGCAAACGGCAGAGGGGCTCGCAGCCGCACACCGTCAGGGTCTCGTTCATCGAGATGTGAAGCCCGCCAACATTCTGCTGGAGAACGGCGTCATGCGGGTGAAGATCACCGACTTCGGCCTGGCGCGGGCGGTCGATGACGCCTCGCTCACGCAGGCCGGCATCATCGCCGGCACACCGACCTATATGAGTCCGGAGCAGGCCCGTGGGGCGGCGGTCGATCACCGCTCGGATTTGTTCAGCCTCGGCAGCGTTATGTACGCGATGTGTGCTGGACAGTCTCCTTTCAAGGCCAGCACCTCCCTCGGGGCGATCAAGCGAGTCTGTGAAGACCAGCCCAGAGCGCTGCATGAGGTCAATCCAGATGTTCCCAACTGGCTGTGCAACCTTATCGAAAAGCTGCTCGCCAAGAATCCGGGCGATCGATACCAGACGACGGCTGAGGTCGTGGACCTCTTAAGCCGCGGCCTGGCTCATGTCCAGCAGCCGGCGCTCAAGCTCCCACCGGATCTGCAACGTGTTGAAGTGCCCACCCAGCGGAAGGTACACCGCCCAGCCGCAAGATCAATATTTCGCGCTGCCAGGAGCCGCTGGTGGGTAACGGCCGCGCTCTTGGGTTTGGTGGTCGCGGGCTTTTGTTTGGCCGAAGGGACGGGTGCCAGCCACGTGACCGCCACCGTGATCCGAGTGCTCACGCCGCACGGAACCATGGTCGTTGAAGTAAGCGACCCAGGTATTAGCGTTACCGTGGAAGGCAACGGTGACGAGCTCGTGATTACCGGCGCGGGTGTCCACGAGTTGCGGCTGCGTCCAGGCCAGCACCACGTCCGTGCGGCCAAAGAGGGTAGGCCTATTCCGGTGGACCAGCCTCTGGTGACGATTGATCGAGGCGGCAAGCAGATCGTGAAGGTGGTCCGCGAAGCAACGCCTAGTTTGTCGTTGGCCGAAAGTCCGCTGCTGGCGGCGCTGGCCCGCCGGATCGCTGACGTCGAGCGCAATCCGGGCGATTTGAAGGCCCGTTTCGAACGGATCCTCGCCTACGCGCGGCTCAATCGGCTGGATGAAGCACTGTCGGATTACTCCTATGTGATCAACGCCCAGCCGGATAGTCCGGAATACTCCGGCGCTTACATGGGTCGCGGAGAAATCCGGCAAGGGCGCGGCGACTGGGCGGGGGCGATTGCCGATTTCGGGCGACGGGCGGCGCTGACCCCCCACGAAGGCAGGGCCACTGGGCATCTGGCACTGATCTATCTGTTTGGGCCGTCTGAACATCGCGATCCACAAAAGGCTGCGCAACATGCAGAACTAGCCGCCCGCGCGGAGCCGAAAAACCATGGCTATGTCACTATCCAAGGAATCGCCTGTTATCGTCTCGGACGCCTCGACGAGGCGGTCCAGACGTTGGAGCGGGCGACCGCGCTGCCGCCCGGCGCGGACAGTCGCGATTTATATGCCTTGGCCATGTGCTACCACGCCCAAGGGCAGGCCGACAAAGCCCACGCCTGCCACGCCCAGGCTGCTCAGGCGTGGGAGCGAACCAAGTCAGCTCAACAGGCCACCCAACTCGCCTTTTGGCAGACCTTCCACGAGGAGGCCGAAGCCATGCTGGCAGTCCCCTGAGTGCCGGTGCCGCGCCTCGCCATCTCCGCGTCAAGTAGCGGACGGATTGGGCCAGTAATCCTGGCCTGACTGCTGGCCCGCATTCCGCGAAACGAATTCGCAATCGACTCTGTTCGGAGTTCTGCGCTCGTGATGCGCGCCGAGGCAGTATCGCTGTCAGTTTGCGGTCGAACACTTTCCCAAGGTGCATGTCATGACACGTCAAAACTCCCGCTCGATGTTCGGCTCAAAACTGCGGAAGAAGCCGGGCCGGTCGTGTCGTCCCCGGCTGTACCGGCCGCTTCTGGAGCAACTTGAAGACCGCCGCCTACTGGCGGTCGTGACCGTCACCGGAACGGGCGACACGATCGCTGTAGACGGGCTGGTGACCCTGCGCGAGGCGATCACGTCGGCCAACAGCAATGCGAACGTCAATGCCGACGTAGTGGGCGTTGGCGCTTACAACACCGACACGATCAACTTCAACATTACCGGCGCGGGCGTACAGACCATCAGCCCGACTTCGGCCCTGCCGACGATTACCGATCCAGTCATCATCGACGGCTACACACAGCCGGGGGCCAGTCCCAATACCCAGGGTCTCGGTTTCGGCAGCAACGCGGCACCGCTGATCGAGCTGAATGGTAGTAGCGCCGGCGCGGGGGAGGACGGATTACTAATCCTAGCCCACAACTCCACGGTGCGCGGCCTCATCATCAACCGCTTCGGCGACGATGGCATCAGCGTCGGGAATGGCGCGGGCGGCATCGACGGCGTCGTGATAGCCGGGAACTTCCTCGGCACCGACGCCACCGGCACGCAGGACTTCGGTAACCTCGGCGCGGGCGTGAGACTCTTTATCGCAACTAACGGCATCGTCGGAGGAACGACGCCCGAAGCTCGCAACGTCATCTCGGGCAACGACGGCAATGGTATCTTTGTCGTCGCCGGAGGCGGCAACTTCATCCAGGGCAATTTGATCGGAACCAACAAGGGCGGCACTGCCGCCGTAAAGAACCAATTCGGCATCGGGTTTCAGTCCGACAACAATACCGTGGGCGGCCCGACGACGGCAGCGCGGAACATCATCTCCGGCAACGAATTTGGCGGCATTACTATTGTTCCAAACGGCAACCGTGGAGTGCTCGGGAGCGGAAACGTCGTCCAGAACAATTTTATCGGGTTGCAGGCGGACGGCATCGGCCCATTAGGCAATGGCTTTAACGCTGACCCGAACAACAAGAGGCCAGATGTTGGCCTCGACCGCTTTGCCAGAACGGGCAACGCCATCCTGAGTAACGGCATCGCGTTTAATGCCGGCTTGGGGATCGACTTCGACAACGGCGTCCAGCTTAATGACCTGGGAGACCCTGACGGCGGCCCTAATAGCACGCAGAACTTCCCGGTGCTGACGGCGGTAACGACGACGGCCACCGCCGTCACCATCCAGGGGACGCTCAACAGCGTCCCTAGCACGACCTTAATCAGCGCCACCTTCCGCATCGAACTGTTTGCCAGCTCCAGCAGCGATCCGACCGGGTTCGGCGAGGGAGAGCAGTTCCTCGGCTTCACTAACGTCACGACCGACGTCAGCGGAAACGCCAGCTTCACGTTTGTGGCGAGCGGCGATTTTCGCGGCAAGGTCTTCACATCGACGGCCACGAACCTGGCGACCAGCGACACGAGCGAGTTCAGCGCCGTGTTCGAGCAGCCTTCGCTGATCGTCACGACAACCGCCGATGTGGTTGCCAATGACGGTCAGACGTCGCTCCGTGAAGCGATCAACTTTGTCAACTCGCACTCCAACGCGCTCAACGCCGGTGGTGTGGCGGATGTGATCACGTTCAACATCGCCGGTACGGGCGTACACACCATCAGCCCGACTTCCGTCCTGCCGCCCATCACCGACCCGGTCATCATCGACGGCTACACGCAGCCCGGCGCGGTGCAGAACACCAGTGCGACCGGCTGGAACGGCAACCTACTCATCGAGTTGGATGGGACCATTCCTGGGGCTGGTCAGAACGGCTTGAACATCACCGCCGGGGGCAGCACGGTGCGGGGACTGGTGATTAACCGCTTCAGCCTCAATGCGATCAGGCTCGCTACCAATGGCAACAACATCATCGAGGGCAACTTCCTTGGCACGGACCCCGGCGGCACCCTCAACAGGGGAAACGATACAGGCGTGTTCATCAGCAGTGGCGGCAACAATCGCATCGGCGGCATGATGCCCGAAGCACGTAACGTGCTCTCCGGCAATCTGAGCTTTGGCGTCGATCTCTCGGGCGGACCCGGCAATCAGGTTCTGGGCAATCTTATTGGCACGGACAAGACGGGAACATCTGACGTGGGGAACGCGCTGTTCGGCGTCTACATCATTTCGGAAGAGAACACCATTCAGGGTAATGTCATCGCCTTCAATGACGACGACGGCGTATTCGTTGATGACTCCGGTGTCAACGGAAACGCCATCCTGGCTAATTCCATCCACTCCAACAGCGGCCTGGGGATTAACCTTGCCGGCGGCACGCAAAACGCCAGCGGCGTCACAGCCAACGACCTCGGCGACGCCGACGCCGGTCCCAACAACCTGCAGAACTTTCCCGAAATTGCCAGCGCCGCGTTCGAGTCGGAAATGCTGTCGGTGCAATATGCCGTGCCGTCGTCCACCGACAATTCCGCGTATCCCCTCCGGGTCGAGTTCTTCCAGGCCGACGCCGCTGGGCAGGAAGGTCAGACATTCCTCGGCTTCGAGACGATTGAGTCCGGCGAGGCCGGCCTGAGCAGGGTGCTTTCCTTCGCGACGACGGCCATCGCCGTGGGCGACAGGCTCGTCGCCACCGCCACCGACGCAGCCGGCAATACGTCCGAGTTTTCCCCGAGTCTCTTAGTGGCAGTCGACAATCGGTCCCCTGAAGCCAGTCCAGATGCCTACACGATGCTGGAGGGGGGCACACTCTCCCAGACCGACGGGCGGGGAACGGTCACACCCGCCGACGCTTCGGATGACGGCGTTCTGGCCAACGATACGGATGCGGAACGCAATCTGCTCACCGCCATCCTCGTCAGCCAGCCCGTCCACGCGTCCAGCTTCAGCCTTAACTTGGACGGCTCGTTCAACTACGTCCACGACGGCAGCGAGACGAGCAGCGATAGTTTCACCTACCAGGCCAACGACGGCAGCTCCACCAGCACCGTAGTGACTGTCGCCATCGCGGTCCAAGCCGTCAACGACCAACCCGTGGCGAACTACGATGCATTCACCGTGAGCGAAGACAGCGGGACGACCGCACTCCGCGTCCTGGCTAACGACTTCACCGACACTGGCTACACTTTGTCGATTGTTTCCATCACATTCGCCGGCCACGGCAGCGTCACGCTGGCCTCCGGCGGGAGCGGCTTGAGCTATACGCCGGACCCGGACTATAACGGGCAGGACTCATTTACGTACACCGTCAGCGACGGTCAGGGCGGCACGGACACGGCCACCGTGTTCATTACCGTCACGCCCGTCAACGACCCACCCGTGGCGAACGACGATGCGTATACCGTGAACGAGGACAGCGGGACGACCGCACTCCTCGTCCTGGCCAATGACAACAGCTTGCCTGAGGCGAATGAGACGCTGACCATCACTGCGGTCACCGCCGGCTCGCCCGGCGGCACGGTCGCCATCGTGAGCGGGACCAGCCTCAACTTCACCCCCTCCGCGAACTTCTCCGGCACCAAGACGTTCACCTACACGATCAGCGACGGGAACGGCGGAACGGATACGGCCACGGTCATCGTCACCGTGAATCCGGTCAACGACCCGCCAGTGGCGAATATTGTTGCGATCGACCAGAGCGCAGGTCAGGCCCCGCCGCAACAGATCCTGTTCCAAGGCGGCACATCCTTCGATGCCGACGCCGGGGATCGCATCGTCAGCTACAACTGGACTTTCGGCGACGGGCAGGCGCAGATCACGACCGGCCCGTCGGTGCAACACACGTTCAACACCGTCGGCGACTTCACCGTCACGTTGATCGTCAAGGATACGGCGGGCGCGCCCAGTGCGCCCGCCAACACAGTCGTTTCCACGCGCGGCAACGTCTTCGGAACGATCTACCATGACACCAACGGCAACGGACAACGCAACAGCGGCGAAAACGGCATCGGCGGCCAGACGGTGTTTGTCGATTTGGACCAGGATGGGCAGCCCGATCCCGGCGAGCCGAGTAGTTCTCCGGCGAGCGGCGTCTATTTGTTTTCAAGCATGGGGCCGGGAATCCAGCACGTCCGCGTCCAGCCGGGAGCCAACACCGTGGCGACCGCGCCGCCCGGCGGCCTGCACGTTATCAACTACGCACAGACCGTCTTCGCATCGGGCCGCGATTTTGGCGTGTTCAGGCGCGGGACCATCAGCGGCACGGTGTTCAACGATCTCAACGGCGTCGCAGGCAAGCAGGGCAACGAGCCGGGTTTGGCCGGGTTCCAACTCTATCTCGATGAGGACAACGACCAGTTTCCCGATGACGGGGAGCCGGCGGCGACCACGACCAGTGCGGGGACGTACTCGTTCGCCAACAAAGTC
>JANNPR010000210.1:0-6652 GCA_031400345.1 Planctomycetota bacterium
ATTACCTAAAGCATCTGCTTTAGCTGGTCGATAGAGCTTGCAGTCCCTGGGAGTTGATGGTCCGACATGAGGTTGGGTCGTGGACTGCGAGAAATAGCATGGACGGGAAGCAGCGATGGGAGTAGGGCCGGAGGAACTAATCCGGTCATCAGTGGATACGTACAAACCAATTAATGTGACAACGGCGGTCAGTCCGTGAGGGTGTTCCTCATTGGTGACCACCAAACCGACGATTCCGGTGTGTACCTCCCCGCAAGCCGGAATCCACATCGAACGTAATTCTCAACTTACGAAGGGGTGCTTGGAATGTCCCGGATCAATACGAATGTCCCGTCTCTCGTGGCACAAAACTTCTTGTCCCGTTCGCAAGGCGATTTGCAAACAGCGTTGAACCGCCTGAGTTCCGGTTTGCGAATCAACAGTGGTAAAGACGACCCAGCCGGCTTGATTGCCAGCGAGCAGCTGCGCAGCGATATCGTGGCGGCAAATTCCGCCATTAAGAACAGTGAACAGGCAAACTCGGTAATCGCGACGGCGGAAAGCGCGCTCGGCGAAATCAACAAGATTTTGAATGACATCCGCGGTCTGGTGACGGAAGCGGCAAATACGGGTGCGTTGAGCACTGATCAAATTGCGGCCAACCAGTTGCAAGTCGATGCTTCTCTGGAAGCAATCGACCGGATCGCGTCCACGACGTCGTTTCAGGGAAAGAAACTGCTGGACGGCAGTTTGAATTTCATTACGACAGGCGTTGCCGCCACGACATTTAGTTCGCTAGATATCACGCAGGCGACTTTGCCCGCATCTGGTTCCCTAGCCGTTACGCTGACTTTGACCACGGCTGCTACCAAAGCCACTATTACGGGGCCGTCTGGTACATTAGCTGCTCAGTCGGTAGTGGAAATCTCCGGAAATAAGGGAGCGGAAGTATTTACCTTTGGTACAGGCACGACGGTAGCTCAAATCGTCAGTGCGGTAAACTTGGTGGCTGATGCCATCGGTGTGGACGCTGCTACGGTTGCTGGCGCCGCTACTTTCACTTCACAAATCTTCGGTTCGGACCAATTCGTATCCGTGCAGCTGGTTGCCGGTGCTGCCTTCACCGGCACAGGAAGAAACGTCGGCGCTGACGCCGTCGGCAACATCAATGGCACGGCTTTTTCGGCCAAGGGCAACAATATTTCGATCAACACGTCAACTTTGGACTTGACTGCCAACTTGGTTTCAACCTTCGCTCCAGGTTCCTCAACGTTCAACATCACGGGCGGCGGTGCCTTGTTTCAGGTGGGACCGGACGTCTACTCGACCCAACAGACCCGCATCGGCATCACCAGCACCAATACCGCACAGTTGGGTGGTCTGAACGGTCGCTTGTACGAACTGCGATCGGGCCAGGCAAACGACCTAGACAGTGATGCCACCGATGCGTTCGAAATCACAGACGAAGTGATCACCAAGATCGCCAGTCTTCGCGGACGCTTAGGTGCCTTCCAGCGCACGACACTGGAATCCAATATCAGTTCGCTGACGGATACGGTGGCAAACCTGTCAGACGCCGAAAGCACCATTCGGGATGCAGACTTTGCTGCAGAAACAGCTCGGCTAACTCGAGCTCAGATCCTCGTGCAATCCGGCACTGCGGTATTGTCGATCGCCAACTCCAACCCGCAGAATGTGTTGGCATTGCTACCACGGTAATTTAGAAATGAACCAGCCGCAGACGATAGGATTCCATCGCCTGCGGCTGATTTGAACTCATAAAGCATGCAACTTAACAACGCCAAAGGCCAGTCAGCGGGCCTTCGGCGTTGTTGCTTGCGCGATGTAGTAGGCACACTCCGTGTGCCGTCCACTACCACACACGGAGTGTGCCTGCTACGAGCATCCCGCTTGCGCCTCGGATGGCATACCTTTCAATGCGTTCTCACTTAGCTGACCTCCCGACGGGGATGCATTAAGAACTGATGGACTATGGCAGGCATCACACCTAGCGTCGGCCTGATCACCGGTGTTCCTATTCAGGACACGATCAACAAGCTGATGCAGCTTTCAGCGCGCCCGCGAGAGACACTGCTGCAACGCAATTCCGTCGCTCAAAAGGAACAGGCTGCGATCGGCAAACTGCAGAGCCTAATTTTGTCCTTGCAGGTCTCATCACAACAGTTGGCTAAGGCAGCAACGTTTGATAAGCGCAAGGCTACGTCCACCGATCCGAAGCTGATCGAAGCCGTCGTTACCGATGCTCCGGCGGCAGGAACGTACTCATTTACTCCAGTTCGTGAGGCACAAAGCCAGCAACTCCTGGGGAACGGTTTTGCTTCTAATACGCAACCGTTGGGAGCAGGTTCTTTTAGCTTCCGCTTTGGTGGGTTCGTCAATGAAGGAACATCGCTGGACATACTGAATGGCGGCAATGGAGTTCGCCCGGGTAAGATTCATATTACTGATCGAAGCGGCGCTGCGACGGAAATCGACCTTCGTTTTGCCCAAACGGTGAACGATGTTCTAGAGGCAATTAACACTCAAACTGCCGTGCGCGTGCTAGCGACGGCAGACGGTGACCGTTTACGCCTGACGGACAAATCCGGTTCCACTTTAAGCAACCTGCGCGTCCAAGAGGTTGGGACGGGCAAGACGGCTGCCGACCTAGGACTTGCGGAAATCAACGTCGCGGCCAATCAGGCGACGGGCCAAGACGTCGTGCGCTTGTTCGGATCGATCAACGTAGATCGGTTGAATCAAGGAAACGGGTTGCGCATCCGCGACGCTTTGGCCGATTTACAGGTCAACTTCCGCAACGGCAGCGCTGCCTTGCAAATTGATTTTCGCAAAGAACAGACGCTCGGCCAATTGCTGCAGACGATTAATAGCGCTGATCCGGCTCGCCTGCGAGCGGAGCTTTCGGCCGACGGCGACCGACTTCAGCTGATCGATTTGACAACCGGTGTCGGCACATTCACAGTTAGCAGCCCGTTTGGCGGTTCGCTGGCACAGGACCTCGGACTAAGCGGACCGGCGGTGGGCGGAGTCATCACTGGCAGCCGGTTGCTGGGTGGACTAAAGACGGCCCTCCTCAAGAACCTCAACGGGGGCAGCGGGTACGGTGCACTGGGAAACATCGCTGTCACGAATCGTGCGGGCATCGCCACGGTTATCAATTTGTCTTCAGCCGAAACGTTGGATGGCGTAATCGGCGCAATTAACAACGCCGGAAGCGGAGTGGAAGCTAGCTATAACTCGGCCCGCAATGGGATTCAGATAACGGATCGAACCGGCAGTACGGCACGGAACTTGGTGATCGCCAATTCCGACGCCACGAATTCCGCGGACAAGCTGCAAATTGCGGCGAACACGGCATCGGGCTTTGTGAATGGCGGATCGCTTGACTTACAGGTGGTCAGCGAGAATACGAAGTTGGATGCACTCAATGGCGGTAAAGGCATTTTCCGGAATACGATCGTGATTTCGGACTCCAGTGGCGCCGCAGGTTCATTGCGATTGCTCGACTCGCAGTTTCAAACGCTTGGCAATTTGATTGATGGCATCAATAACTTGGGAATTGGCGTGCAGGCGCGGATCAACGATGCTGGCGATGGAATCGTATTGGTGAATACGGCCAACGGGGCGGGAGTTTTGAATGTTCGCGACGTCGGTTCCGGACGTGCGGCCCACGAGCTGGGAATTCGAGGAAATGGATTTGTGCAGAACGTGGGAGGTTCCTCTGTCCTGGCGATTAAGGGTTCCTCAAAGTACACCGTTACGCTTGGTGCCAACGACAACCTCCAGGACTTTGTCAGCAAAATAAATACATTGAACGCTGGCGTGGTGGCCAATCTGCTAAACATTGGTGGCAGTGCCAATCCCTATCGCGTGACGTTGGTAAGCCAGCGGTCGGGTAAAGCTGGGGAACTCATGCTGGATGTGGGAAGCACTCCCTTGGTATTCACCGAAACAGCCAAGGCGCAGGACGCTTTATTGTCGGTAGGCGCCTCGGCAAGTTCAGCAGGGATATTGGTTTCTTCGAATAGCAATGAATTCACTAATGTTGTCAACGGCCTGCGATTGACTATTAAGAAACCATCGTCGGAGACCGTGACTGTGACGGTGGAGAACTCGAGCGCGGAAGCCCTTGAAAGCGCTAAAAAATTCGTAACGGATTTCAACAAATTGGATAGTGAACTGGATGATCATACCAGCTTCAACGAAATAAATGGCGCGACGGGATTACTTTTTGGTTCGACAGAAGCCTTGCGAATTGAAAGTGGTTTCGCTGGCCTCCTCAGCAGTCGCATTTTTGGGGCCGGATCGATCACCTCACTCGAGGAGGTCGGTCTGACACTCGACCAACAAGGACGTCTCTCTCTAAACGAACAGAAGTTCAAAGACAAATTTAATTCCAATGTCGCCACATTGAAGGATTTCTTTGTCCACGAGAAGACCGGCGCAGCTGTGCGAATAAATAACCTGATCGATCAACTCGCTGGCACACCCAAAGTCGACGGCAAGCCGCGAGGCAAGTCGCTATTAGATGCTCGCACCGAGGCACTTCAAGCCAGAATCGATGCCAATACGATCCGCATCGATCAAATGAGCCTCCGACTGCAAGCACAACGCGAATTACTAGAAAAACAGTTCGCGTCCATGGAAGTAGCAATCTCCAAGTTGCAACGGAACCTATCAGAGATTAGCAAGATCCAGAATCTGGCTTATTCGCCCGGTGGTGGTCGTTAGGGTGACAGTGTTTAACCCTTGTTTCAACGGCTTCACGGCCCGATATTCGAAAAGTAATATCGGGTGAGATGGAAGAATACGGGAGCTGCAAAGCAAATCGAGTCAATTCGATCCAGCACTCCGGCGTGCCCCTGGACCAACGTTCCATAATCGGACACACCTCGGTCGCGCTTAATTGCAGACATGGTCATTCCACCGGCAAAACCCATTACTGCCGTAACGGCGGACATGCAAGCTGCCTCCCACAATCGAAAAGGGGTCGCCCACCACAATAGCGCCCCGACCAACGTGGTACTGGCGACCCCGCCCAACACCCCTTCCCAGGTGCGACTGGCATTGATCTCGGGGGCGATTACGCGGCGTCCTAGAAAATGGCCCCAGGAATACTGGAACACGTCTCCCAGCTGGACGATTAATACGAAATAAAATAGCAAACCGGCATTGCTGCCCTCGCTCCAAAATCGTCGTACTGGTCCTTGAGAACGCGTTGTCGGCTGGCCGTCGTCATCGAGCTCTCGACCTTTATTCTTGATTTCCGTGCCCGACCCGCCACCACCGTCAAAAGTTGTGGTTGCCATGGGCGGAGATGTTTTCCAGGTCTGAAGCTGCAAGTCCAACAATGCGGGTGCATGACTTAGTGCGTAAACGCAAATAAGTAGGCTAACTTGAATCTTGGCTGATCGTTCCAGAAACCGTTTATAGTCACCGGCCAACGCGATACGGGCCGGGATGAAAAGTGAAGCGTAGACGGGAATCACGATCGTGTTGAGCTGATAATAATCTCGACCGAGACCGACCAAAATGTACTGCAAGGGCGTAAAAACGAAAAATACCCAGAATAGTGCTCGATGATCACCGCGCCGGGTCGGTGTCATGGTGATGAACTCGCGTAGCGCCCAGAAAGATACAAGACCAAACAATACTACCGTTGCAATACGATGCTGTAGGAGGCTGAGGCACAAGATGGCCCACATCGTCCACCAGGCCCATACTCTCCGATTGAATTTGCTCAGCAGCGCGGGATTTATCTGGCTCTCCGGCCGTCGCTGTAGCAACCAGCACACTAGCGTGGTTATGCCCAACACCCCGAGTACCGTGGCCCCTAAAACTAACGTGCGCAAATTTAGCCAATTGGAAGCATGTGGCTGTAGAAATGCGCCAAGCAGGACAGCCATCGATCCTCCAGCGAACATGTTACACATCCTTCAACCGCCTGACCGCATCGCGGGCACGCTTCAGGAATGCCACCTTGGTCTCTCCCTTTTCGAGCCACATCGGTGCGCCAATAGTGATACAGCTGAGTATAGGCAGCGGCAGAATCTCCCCCCGAGGAAGCACCCGGTTTACGTTGTCGATATAAACGGGAATCAGCTCAAGATCTGGCCGTTTCTTTCCCAAGTAGAACAATCCACTCTTGAACTCACCTAACTCTTCGCCCGTATTGCGACTTCCTTCAGGGAAGATGATCAACGAGTATTTGTTGCCGATTTCACGGATCATCAGGTCCACAGGACTTTGATGTACTTTGATCTCCGTCCGATCCACGAGTAAGGCATTGAGGGACCCGGCGATATTGCGGCGAATGCGGGTTTTCTCCCAATAGTCCTTGGCAGCTACCGGACGCGTCAGTGCGCGAAGGTCCTTAGGCAGTGATGACCAGAGAATGACCGCGTCCACGTGGCTGGTATGGTTTGCAAAATAGATACGCTGGCATGTATCCGGTTGGCAGTCGATCCAGCGCACCGTGGCACCAGTAAACAACTTGGCCAAGAAAGATAGAACTGTTCCCGTGAGGCTCATGGATGATCGAAAGCGGGCGACGTCGGCAGCGTATTCAAAAGAGGCGATACGGCCTCAAGCTTCTTGAATGACCCGGCCGGACCAGGTCGCCGGACCTCCACCATGGTAATATACGCCTCCA
>JANNPR010000156.1:0-3161 GCA_031400345.1 Planctomycetota bacterium
GGGGCTGGTGCGCTTTGCTCAACTTGTATTGCGGCGCGGCCTCCCTGTTCGACGAATGCGGGAAATTCTGTTAGAGCATGCCAGCAAGAATTTCCTGTCGATCTGCGGGAATTGTTTCGGGTTCCTTAAGGCCCCTTTACCGGCTCCTTTTGCACCCGTGAAGATCTCACGTGACGGTTCGGTCGTCTCACCTTTCGTTTCGGTGAAGGTTTCCAAAGGCGTGTTTCGCTCCCGTCTGATTATTGACCTGAAGGATCGATCCTGGAAACCGGTGAAAACTGCCGCGACGTTTCATCGTCGAGGTCGACGGTTGGCGATCGCGCTCGCTTGGATTCCGCTTCTTTGCGTCGGCGCTCCCGCAACGCTTCTATTGGGCCCACCCGCAGCCGGGATGTTGATCGCCGCCGTGCTTTGTCTGGCGTGCGTTTCGGTGCACCTGTTATTAGGTCGCCAAGCTGGCTTCGAAACGGCTCAAGAAGCCGTCTGGCAAGTCATTGTGCCGCCGATGCTTGACCGAGAACCTACCACCGCTGAGGCGTCGTTCTTGTCCGGTTTGGCACTAGCGACCGTAGGTAGTGATGGGTATCAGCGACGCCGAGAAGCCGTCGATCGCTTAGCCGAGTCCTCACGCAAGGCAATAAACAATGGGCGCGGCGACTTCGATCATCTGGCGAGATGTCATCATTTAGCTCTTTCGGATGCGCTTCGTGACGGTGCCAGGCGATCGCAGGGGATCCTTCTGTTTCGCTCTCTGTTGAAAGAGTGTCTCGACGGATTACTGCCGTTTCGAGCGCTTGAATTGGCGACGCAAAAGGGTGAGCTGTTTCGCCAGAACCCTCAGTCCCTCACCGTCATGATTCGGCTTCACTCGATTTGGAGTTTTGTCGAGGCGAATCTCACTGTTGCGGATGTGATGACGCTGATCGAGAACTCACCCACATGTCGCGCTTTGTTTCAGGATGACTTGCGCCAGGATCGCGACGATGTGTCGAACTATTTCGCCCTATTCAAGAACGGAACGTGGCGGTCTCCGCTTGTGCGATCGGCGTTCGAACTTTTGGCGGCGACAGATTTTGCTGTCTTCCAGACGCATGCCAATATTCTCTTGCAGGCGACGGATCAATCCCTCGTGATTGAACTGCGCAAGGTGACCTTTCGTGGTGAGCGTTTGACCGAGGTGCCGCACACCGTGGTTCGGCAACTTTCGCCTGGTTTTGAGCTCGAGGTCAATGGCAAAGGATTCGAATACCAGCGAGATCCCACAGAGTTTGCGGCCGCTGTAAAAAGGGCTTGTTATTGGTTCTTTTCTGTACTGCCCAAGGAAGCCAAGATCGAATTGGATCGAGCGGGCACGGATCGTTTACCCGGATCGTTGTTCGGCGATCCGGTAACCTGCATCCACTGTAAAACCGTCCTTCCGTTTGTTCCGGCAGAGATACTCGAACCGCGAGGTGGCACGACTGCGAGTGGACTCAAATGATTCGAAGATGTTGAGTTCGGACGGAATGGCGAAATGGGTTCACTGAACTCGATGCTTTATCAAGAGATCAGACCAGCGAGACGCAAATTCTGCAAGCAGGCGGATGACCCGCGACTGCGCCGTCGCCTGCGTCTCGGGATTAGACGAATGCGGGAAGTTGCTACGACTTCACCAACTCCAACGTGCCCCACAAGCTGGGATCTTCCTGAAAGGGAAACTCCGGACCGACGCTAAAGGTTTGCCAGCCGAGCTCGCGGTCGACAACCGCGTAGCTGAATCCCAGCCGAGGATGTTCACTGGGGTCGAAACCCGTGATGGCGATTGCGGGAATGAATGCCTCCAGCAGGTAGCCATTTATGCGATGTTCGCTGCGCAACTTCAACTGATTCGACACGACAGGCTTTGGATTTTCGCGAGCCCGGTTGATATTCATTAGGCAGCCACACGGTTCATCCAGCTTGCGTCCGGAGCCAAAAGGCAAGAAAGCAAAGTGGTGGCAAAAACGTCCTGCTCGATGGATGTTATGTGTGTCTCGGGTATCGATCCAAACGTGCACCCCGTCGCTATCCTCGAAGCGACTGTCTCGACACCAAGGCGGTTGCTTCTTTCCCTCGACTTGAGTTACGACCAGCAGACCGTCGTCGCTCCAGGCCATGCGCACGTCGGCAAAGCGTGGGCTGCCTTCCAATTCTCCAAAGCTCGGTACCACGTAGCGTTCATTAAGACTAGCCGCCCGCTTCGACCACAAAGGGTGTTGGAATCCGCAAGGAACGGAAAATCGAAATAGGAATGTAGGAGCCAGCAAGCGATCCGATGTCATAGAGCGTTCATCTCGTATTCGTGTAACCCTCCGAGCCGCAGGCGATGGTTTCACTGACCTTCGAACACACTTTAGGGTTTGGTGTTTCCAGCAGTTTTTCTCCGTATTTTCCGCATTGTAAAGACTTGGTGAGAAGTTGCAATTGCTCGCATTTGATGAGGGCGATACGCGCTTATTGTGTCCCCAGATATGTGTACGACACGTGATGGTATGCGTTCCTTCAGACCCTCCAGCCCAAGACAAGTTATTTCTGAGTCGTTTTTTAAGTTATCGATGCCTCTAGACATTCGGGTTGCGGAGGTCAGTCGCACGACGTTGTGGCTGGCGCACACGGACATCCTGTCACTGCGGAACTACCTGAACGAGTTGACTGTATGTTCGCTTGCTCGTGTTACGCGACGCCATTCGTGTGGGTGACTCTGGCGCGCCCTTTGCTTGCCTTTGCTCGAGAGGTCGCACAGTTCCTTAACTTCAAATCGGTCGTTGTTTTACTATTGTTGTCGGTGTCATTGAACGAAAGGGCGGAACGCTTTATTGCACGGCGTTGATCTTTGGGCGTGTGTATGCGTGGCACTGAGAACGATTTTATTAACAGGGCGACACGAATTTTCGGACACGGTGCTAGTACGGATGAGGCAGCCACCCCTTTAAAGCTGTCATTGAAAGCGTCTTCGGAATCATTTTTCACTTTGCAATTTGCAATTTGCACTTTTCCCTTTTCACTTTTCACTTTGCAATCTGTAGTCTCCGGAGCTTGAACACCCATTACTTTTCGAATGGAGCGACCTTTGTTCCTTCCATTGCCAGCTTCAGATTCCAACCTGTTTTCTGTCATTTCCTTTTCGCCGGTTGCCGCGACTT
>JANNPR010000301.1:0-5267 GCA_031400345.1 Planctomycetota bacterium
GCAACTGGATCGGGTTGCCGACCAAATCGCAGATAAATTCGGCAGATCGGCTATTCATCGTGCGCTGCGACCCAGTAAAAGCGATGAATGAGAGCCTCACCTTCAACTTTTAAACGTGCGCTGTCATGAATTTCCGCTAGGGCAACGCGTGCCAGATGTTAACGCCTATTCGACACCAAAATCAACTGGCTAGGTAGCATTTACTGCTTCGTAGGTTGCTGGGTTCCATCAGGGAACAAAAAAATGGAGCAGGACGAACGCCTGCTCCAGGTGGTTGACTCGAGAGGGATGATTGCTTTGCTGAAGTTCTGGGCCACTTTTTCGCCGTCCCCATCGTCGCCAAATGCGATTTCCTGAGCGACAACGTGAACACTAGTCCGGCAGTGAAATAGGCGCGGATCGTGGCGTTTGTTGGAGATGATGTTGCTGGCAACCGCAATGACGCGCTTTTTTGGTTGGAATTATTCGTGATCCGGCGGTTTATCCTCAGCAGGTTGGATCGACGGTACGTCGGCGCGGCTTTGGCCGATGATCGCACAACCAAACCGAGTCGGGTGATCTTGCACCAGCAGGTCCCCAGGTATTTTTCCCAGTTTGATCAGTACTAACAGATCGCCGCCGGCGGCCGCAAGAAAGATCGTGCCCCAGGCAGAGAAAGCTGCTCTTCCAGAAACGATACCCGCAATTGCGGGAACTACCCCCAGCAATAGGCCTGGCATCGCCGCTCCGATTTGGTAGGCACGTGCGGGAATTGGTACTCTTGGATGCGCGTATGGGGTCAAGGTGCGCCACTGGAAACCATACTTCATGTCGCTCGACTTAAGTTCACCAAAGAACATCCAACTAAGGCCATGGATTAGTTCGTGGCAGCGCTAGCGACACACTACTCGACCCCCGCCGGCTTGAGCGGTGAAAAGACCGGACAATATCCTTTGGGCTCTTTTTCTGACTACTTTCGACGCTTGTATGTAATCGTCAAAATCACCGATTCCTTTCCACTTTCTCCTGGACCGGTCATCGTGAAAACGAACGAGTTGGGGTCCGTGAACTTTGTGACGTTCGTGACCTTCATGGGCTTTCCATCCATTCCTGGCGCATCCCCAATCATCGTTAGTGTCTTGCCATCCTTGTCCAACGACCCTTCCATATGCATTGGTTGAGTGGTCATCGAATCCATCCATACGCCAATATACTTTTTCTTTGCAACATCATAGGTATCGTAGCCATGGCCTTGGAACTTCGTTCCGGCAATTTCTCCTTCAAAGTGGCTCGTAAGCCATAGACCTCCAAGATCCATTTTGTAAACGGAGCTTCCTTTCGACATTTCTTCGCCCATTTTTACCTGACAATCCCACGTGCCAACGTACTGCTCGAGGTGCTTATGATCAGGCCCCGGCCGAGGCACAGGAGGCTGCGCTAAAGTAACAGAAGCAAAAAAAACGCTGGTAAGGAAAAATGCGGCGGAAAAAAACTTCGACATGTGATAACTCCTTGGAAAAAAAACTGCCGAAAAACTACCCCGCTTCGTTGCACCGCAATGAGGCGGCTTCTAGTTCGGTGCATCCCGGATCAAACGACGCGGAGTTATCTTCGCGTTATATTGGCGGTTCCACCAGTGGTCCATACACATCCAGTGCCCTGTGCCTTTTGGTGAGAGAAACCACGGATCCCAGGCGCGCTGCACTCCCGGGGGAAGGCTACGGTCGGGATCCGATACGATAGAGCTGCGTCTCCGTTCGGATGAACAGCGCCTGGTCGACTGCGGCGTAAGAAGCCATGGTAATTTCCTTCAGATCGTTCTTCGCGACGAGTTCGAACGTGCGACTCGCTTTGATGACGGTGCCCACTCCCTTTTCGCTCTGAAAGTAAATCATGCCATCGGCGTGGATCGGCGAGGCCGAATGGTCTCCTCCCAACCGTTTTCGCCAGTGCACTCTGCCGGTGCGGGCGTCAAGACACGAGGCAATTCCGCTGTCAGAAACGGAGAACAGCTCGTCGCCGACGAGCAGCGGCGAAACGGTCAGACCAACCGTTTTGTTATCGCGCCAGACTACGTGCGTTTTCGTGATATCCCCCGTTCCGTCTGGCCGAATCGCCAGCAATTCCGGATCGTCCCCACTGTCGGAAGCAAAAACCAGTCCGTGTCCGTACAACGGTCGCAACACGTTCGAAAAGCCGCTCTCCGGTCCCTTGACTCGCCAGATTTCCTGACCGCTTCCAGGGTTATAGGCCATGATCGCCCCGGCGGCCGGGCTAACGAGCTGTGGCTGGCCCTGCACGTCGATGAGCAGCGGCGTCGAGAAAGCGTATTTCTCTTCCAGCTCAATTTGCCGATCGGTCTTCCAGATTGTTTCGCCTGTACGCGTATCGAGTGCAATCACAAACTGCACGTCCTGCCCGTCGCAACTGAAAGTCAACTTGCCGTCGGCCAGAATCGGCGAGCCAGCCGCTCCATAGCGTGGTTCGTAAAGAAGATCGCGACGCTGCCACAATAGATTGCCGTCGAGCGACAAACATGCCGTGCCTTGATGCCCGAAATGAACAAACAGACGCTCGCCATCGGTAGTCGGAGTGGGACTGGCATGGCCGTTCTTGCTATGAATTTGCGGAGCCGTTTGGCCGTCCAGGCGAAATACTTCGTGGTCCCAAATAATGCGGCCCGTCGCGGACTCGATCGCCAGTGCCCGCAACGACTGACTCTTGCTGTCCGTTTCCAGCGGCTCGGCAGTCGTCAGAAACACCTTCCCACGCCAGACGATCGGCGACGACCAACCGCGGCCTGGAATTGTCTGTTTCCAAACGACGTTCTTTTCCGTTCCCCATTCAGTTTCGTAACGGCCTGCAGCCAGTCCTTGGCCCGTGGGACCGCGAAACTCCGGCCAGTCGTCCGCGCGAATGGAGTTCATCCAAAGCAGACCCGAAAACAGCAAAACGAACTTGGCGCGTGTCGAATTTGTCATTCGTCAATTGTCACTTGTCAACCTTAGACCAGGCTGCGAACGAAACTCACTCCGACTCACCTTTGCTTTTGGGCCTGGGTCCGCCCGGATCGATGCCGGCGGGCTGGGGCATGTCCTCCGTAATCAACTTCCAACTGTCGCCCATTTCGCGCATCGCGCGAAAATCACGTGGCTGGTAGGTGATATCCAAGTGTGGTGTGGCCAATGGTTGGTGCTGCTGAAAAGCCGAGTCCATGGCGGCCGCCAGCATTCCAGTGACTAAATGAGTCCGCTCGACAGGATACGGCGCCTGCTTCTCGCGAATATGAGTTTGAATGGCGTGCGACAGAGCCTTGAACAAGTTCCGATTCTGCCACGGCCCGACGTAAAAACTGGTCGCCAGAGGTTCCGCCTTTCCGGCCAATCGGCAAGCGAAATTCCATCGCGTCGACGTCTGTCCAATCCGCAGCACGGTGGCCCGCAAACCGTCTCGGTACTTGATCAGAATAGCGTGAGCCAAGTGTTGCTTACCGTCGATCGGCTCGACAAAGGCTCTCAGCGGCCCAACGTCGTCGCCGAACTCGGCACGCATCGCGGCCGCAGCCAGCGCGTGACTCCAGCGCCCCTCGTCGGCGGCCTGCCAGACCGCATCCCCTTCCAGCAGCTGAATCTCAGCGACGCCGGTTTCGCCTCCGCGTCGTGCTTCGACCATCGACTGAAGTACCTCCAATCCATGGAAGTCATAGGATTCCAGCGGTCCACCGTGAATGGAAATCGCTTCTTCAATGGTCGGCTGATCGGGCATTTCCAGCGGCGGCCGCCGCTGAGCCAACGGTACAGAACTGCCTGCCATGAAGGGAATTTTAAGGTCTTGTACCACTTGCATCATCTCCGCAGACCAATCCCAGCGGTACGACAAATGTTTGTCGTTAAACAAAGGTACCACCCGGTCGCTCATGCGGAATACGGCGACGATTTCATCAAAGAAGCGTTTGCGTGGGTACATCTGCTGACCACGCTCGCTCTTCGGATACGTGCCGTGCTCACCGATCGATAACACACCGTCGACCGCAAGTTTTTTTCCGCCGAGCTGCAAAGCTTCGGCAATGCTCGGGAAAATATCGATCCCGTACCGCGTGGCAACATCCCGAGACATGTCTCGACCGCGGGGAGACTGATCCACGTAGAAGCTGACGACGTCGATACCCGGATCCGTCAATTGTCCATTGAAGTAGTAAGGCTCAAGACAATTCTCCAGGATGACATGCGCATGACTGCGGTATGTGAACTCGGTGATGACAGCGGCCACGCGCGGGCGCTTCGGTTCGGCCCCGCTTGCAAAATTAGCACCGCTGTAAGCCCACGTAAGTGCACCGGCTGTTGCGCCTAACCACTGCCGCCGATTTAGGGATGATGCGTTAATGAATGGCTCCGATCTTATTGGTGCGGCGGGCGGTGTGCCACTGGCAGCCGCCGGAGTTGGCTTTGACGTTCAGCAAAGATTATTGCGGCGGCAAGCCAGTGCCGAACAACGTAGGTCTAATAGCGCGGGAGAAGTGCAGCGCCGGCCCACGAATTATCGGAAGGCGGTGCAAAATGAAAGATGCAAAATGAAAAATGCAAAGTGTAAAATGAAACTGAAGAATGGTGTCCGCGCGTCCTAGGAATCATTTACATATTTCACTTTGCGTCTTTCACTCTTCACTTTTCATTTTGCATTTTTCACTTTTTATTTTGCATTCGTTCCCGTCTTTCCGTGCCCACGAATCATCCATGGGTCATCGCTCGCCGTGCGACCTTGTCCCACCTACAGCTTGTCACACTTCTTCCAGCCGTTCGTTCGAGTCACCGAACTGTTTGAGATGAACGCCGCACTTGTCGAGCATCGACAGGTAGAGACTGCACATCTTGCGATTGGGTTTGTTGAGGTAGTCGAGCACTCGCCCGCCCTGAATTTGCCCGCCACCGCCGCCAAGCAAGACTACTGGCAGATTGGTCGCGTCGTGATTGCCCGTCAGCATGCTGGAACAGTAAAGCAGCATCGAGTTATCGAGCGCCGTTCGATCGCCTTCTTGGATTCCGTCCAATTTGCGAGCGATGTAACCGACCTGCTCCAGGAAGAATTGGTTCACCTTCAGCCAGTCGGCAGTATCCGAGTGCGACAGCAAATGGTGGATCATGTAGTCGACAGACAGATGAGGGAACCGCAGCGAGCTATGGTCGTTGTTTAACTTCAACGTGCACACCCGAGTCGTGTCGGTCTGGAAGCCCAGCACCATAATGTCGCACATCAGTCTCATGTGGTCCGAAATATCTTGGGGGATACCG
>JANNPR010000279.1:0-3726 GCA_031400345.1 Planctomycetota bacterium
CGAAATGGTTGCCCGCCATTTTCCGGAGAGAACGTCCAAACCACTTCCTCAGTGCGCCAATTCACGGCGAAGAATATTCCACTTTCGGTACCAAAATAGGCCAGATCTTTATGCACCGCCGGAGTTACCCCTGTAGGTGCCTGTATTTCGACCGAGCCCACTTCCTCGCCTTTGTCCAAGTCGACGATATGCAGTTTGCTGTCGCAACCTGCCACGAAACAGCGGTTCTCCACGACCGTTGGCGAACAGCGTATTTGATCGCCGATCTGAAACTTCCAACTGAGCTTGCCGTCGCTTGCATTTAAACAGTACAGAGTAGAGTCTTGTGACCCAACGATAACCTGGTCCTGATAGAAGTTGGCGCTGGAGTCGATTTCAGCGTTCGTTGAGTGGACCCAGATGGGCTCACCGGTCTTAATATCAAAACAGTAAAAACGTCCATCTATGTCACCCAGATAAAGACGTCCATCTCGTACCGCCGGCGAGGCCATAAAGCCGCTCTCGGATTTGTGTTCCCAGCGTACCTCACCGGTTGCCAAATCCAAGGCGAACAACTTGCCGTCTAGATCACCGATGTAAACCACGCCGTCGACAATGGCTGCGGTGGCTTCAAATGCTCCGCCCTTGACTGCATATTTCCAGAGCATGTCAGGCTTGTCTGGCAAAGTAGCGTGTGCCACTCCGGTCGAAAGCGAGTCACCGCGAAACAGAGGCCATTCCGTGCCGAGGGAAGCGTCCCCGAAGATGCTGACGCAATGTAGCATCAAAAATGTAGCAAAGAAAATGGTAGGGACGCTCCGTCGTCGCCAGTTGTCTCCCGGGCCTTTGGATGCTTCACACTGCTGGGAACGATTGAAGCTTGCCTCGCGGTGTCGCGCCCGTCTCGTTCCGAGCCACGGCACCCCGAGCCACCATTTTGATTTATGTTTCGTCGTGCCCATCAGGGTTTCTCCGATTTCGCCACGGGCTTGATGCGTACGGTCATTGCGTGGTCGGCGACAACATGCGTCGGTTGTGACGACTAACGCAAATTCTATCAGATTGCACGTTGATAAAGTGACAACATTTCGGGAGCGCCGACCCGGCGGGGATTGAACTTTCCAGTCCATTGGGTCGCCGCGGCTTCCGCGAGGTCGGGTAGCCTGTCCGCAGGAACGCCGCAATCCACAAGCCGGCTCGGTAATCCAGCCTTATTCACCAGTAACGCAACAAATTCCGCTAATCCAGCGGGGCCGAAATCCGGGTGCGGGCAATCTTGTTCATGACTTGATGCTTCCAGTAAGTCGCGATACATGTCGCCTACCTCCAGCCCATTAAAACGAATCACGTGCGGCAACATCAGTCCGATCGCCTCACCATGCACGATTCCATATTCAGCGGTGAGCGGATTCGCTAGAGCGTGCGTGGCACCTAGCATTGAGTTTTCGATGGCAACGCCGGCCAAACAGGCCCCCAGTTGCATTCCAGCCCGCGCGTCCAAGTCGTCAGGCGCCTGCAACACTCGCGAAAAATTTGCGGCCAGCAGACGCCAAGCCTCTCGGCTGAAAGCTAACGACGCAGAGTTGCGTCGGATTGTGACAAACGTTTCCACCGCATGAGCGATGGCGTCGATGCCCGTTAACGCCGTTACTCGGGGAGGCTGCGTGACCGTCAACTGCGGATCCAAAATGGCGACTCGAAAAGACGCCTTCTTATCGCCACACGCCATTTTGACGTGAGTTTTTGAATCCGAAATCAAAGCAAACGATTGCGTTTCGCTTCCCGTGCCAGCCGTTGTAGGCACAGCGATCATGGGCAACATCGGTTTCAACGCTTTGCCGGTTCCCCAATAGTCTTGCATTTTCCCCCCGTTGGAATACAGGAAGTTGATGCCTTTGGCGCAATCCATCGAGCTACCGCCCCCTAAGCCAATCAGGATCTCCGCGTCATAACGCCGAGCAACTTTAAGACCCGCGTCCACATCGTCGGTGGTCGGATTCTCGTGGACTGCGTCGAAAACAATCGTTTCGATACCAGCCCCCTCCAGTGCTGCCACACCGCGCGCTGTATGTCCAGCCTTGATGACTCCGGAATCGCTGACGACAAGCGCCCGGCGAGCCCCCAGCTCGGACGCCATTTCTCCCAATGAGTCAAGCTTGCCCGGACCAAATACAATCCGAGTGCGGAGTTGAAAGTCAAAGGGAACCATTCGTGGCGCTGACGGGTAGGGTTTTGCAGGGCGGGTTGTGTTGGAACGTCGTAAATCTTGGAGGTCAGACTACACGTTCGAGTCTAAGCAGCGTCGCGCATAAAGTCCAACAACGCAACTACGCGGTTTGTAAGGCGCGATTGCGAAACAAAAAGTCAATAATGTTCCCCTCATGCGGTTGCAACCAATTCAGCTTGGTCGTGGGTATTGCGCCGAGGTTTAATCTGTCGATGTGGGTAGCTCTGACGCACTGCTGCATGAACATTTCGTTTTTGGTGATCACCGAACAAACCAACGTCGGACCCATTTTTGCCAACATCTCCTGCTGGGGACATTGCACGACTGTGCTGAACGGGAACATGTATTCTTTTCTGGCAATCGCATTCTCGGGTGACTGGCAATGCACAACCATCGGGCGCAGGTAAGCACAGCACTCCATCTCCACCAGTCGAGGACCAAAATGCGAAGCCAAATCGGTAACGCCGTTTTCTTTGAGGTCGTTTTCAATCATGGTCCAAACGGATTTTGCTTGCCCGGGGACGGTAAATGCCGCCAAGCCAGCTTGAGGGTCGCTGGGTGGCTTAACCTCTACGGGACCGATTCGATCGGCAATTGCTTGAGCGATTTCTTTTGTGTGTTTGGATGCCCAGATTCCTGAACAGTTGATGCAACCACGACCACTGTTGATGAAAATGCTTTCCACCATTAGATCAAGGTACTTTTCCCAATCGTCGACGAGGTCGTCACCGATAAGGATTTTGGAAAAGCCAGGACCGTGCGCCTGAACGCGTGGGTTCCCCTTATACTGTTCGACGGTCTGAGTCCCGCCAAAGATCATGGCCCGCTCAGCGGTGGCCAGGACCGCAGCGCCGGCTTCAGGCCCGCCGGGAAAAATGGACCATACCTCCGCCGGAATTCCCGCCGCCGTAAAGGCAGCAAACATTCGCAATGGCGTCCATGGTTCTTGCGGTCCCGGCTTGAGCACCAGCCCCAGCTGCAGTGGAATGGCGGGCAACCACAGCGTGTGTACACCTGGCGAGTTCGAGGGTAAGACCGCGCTCAGCGCCGGTGCTTGTGCCTGATAACTCACTGTTACACCGCGGCTCTCGACGCCGTATCCCTTGGTAAGTATCGATAGATCCAAGCCGCGAGTCAGACAGTCGAGAATCTTGTCGATATTTCGCAACACGAAAGAATTCTTCGGCATGTTCATTCGGCACATGTGCTCGGGAAGTCCCGTGGTTGCCGATTGCTGCTTTGCAAAATCCTCTGGTGACTGCTGGCCATCACCGATTGCCAGTGTGGCCGATTCGTACAAGTCGGCGGCCTTTTTTAGACGCTCGATGATGTCGCCAATGGAAAATTGACAAAGTATGTCGCGGGCGCGATGGGCATGTCGCATATCTCGCTCAATCAGTCCACGATTGGCCTGACTCACTTCGGCAATCGGTTCGCCAGTTGCAAAATGGGTAATCTTGACCTTGTCGAGCGAATCATAAGGCTTTCCCCAACGAATGACGGGTATTTTCAGCACAGCT
>JANNPR010000353.1:0-5879 GCA_031400345.1 Planctomycetota bacterium
CGTCTCGGAAGGTGACCAAGTCGTCGGGATTTTCAGCGAGCGAGACGCTTTGCGAAAAATCAACGTCGACATCACGACTTTGGGCGACCATCCGATTTCCGAGTTTATGACGCCGAATCCGCAGATGTTGGAAGCCGGCGCTAAGATTGCGTTCGCCGTACAGCGCATGGACCTTGGCGGCTATCGCCATGTCCCCATTCTCGATGAAAACGGCGCCGTTTCGGGGATCATTTCTGTTCGTGACATTCTGCGATACGTCACGGAGAAGATGGGCTCGATGTAGAGTGCTCCGGCGCTCTTGCTCAGTTGAATTGCGCTCAATCCACAACAGCAGCCGTCGTCTACGGCTTCCAAATGCGCAACATCTAAACGTCAGGCTCGGCGTTAAACGAATGCGGGCGGGTGCTGAACGGGGAATAGCAGCTTGGTTCGGCGCTGGTATTCCAACGTCGGTGAAGCCGTCGCCTTCGGCTTGGGGTTAAACGAGAAATCACTAATTGTTTGACCCGTTTGTTGACGCCGCATAGTATTGGCCATCACCCGAAACCGTTCGGTTTGGAGGGTCGCATCTAGGCCAAGTTCGAAATTCACAGTTCGTTGTTTCTCGATGACTTGGCAGTTGCTTCGCGCGGGAGGCGCACCGTCGCTGGCACCGAGAATTCGCATGATCGGTACGATCGGCCTGGGGGTTTCCGCAGGCACCGATTGTGCAGATTGTCTAGCCTTGGTGTCGTAACGTTTTTTTGACCACGGGCGATTTGTGACCTATATTCGACTTGGCTGAACTACGTCGTTGTCGTTGAGTTCAGTCAAGCCACCCCATAGGTAGAGTGCATTCCGCTCCGTCTGAAGAAAACACCGCGTTACGTTCTCTGCCAACTCTCGTTTGATGGAACGAACTGATGCTCCGATGGATTCCGTTGCGTCCCTCCGCAGCTTGGTGGCTAGCAATCTGTCTGGCCATCAATCTAGTCCGAATCGATTCGGGCTTCGTACGAGCTGAGGAGGTTCGGAGTTCCGTACCCCTTTCGCCTGAAGTTCAGCGCGCGCTGGAACGCGGCGAGTCTTTAGAGCGTGACGGGCGCTGGACCGACGCCCTGGTGCATTACGAAGAGGCGTTCAGGGCGAATCCCAAGAGCGGCCTGATCGAGCGACGCTTGTTCCTCTCCCGCACTCGTTTTGATCTCGCCCGGCGCTACACGGATTCGGGGTTCGTCGCGTCGTTGCAAGGGCTCAATGAACAAGAAGCCCTAGAGATCTATACCGAAGTCTTACTAAAGATTCATACGCACTTCGTGAATGTGCCCAATTGGCAAGCGTTAGTCAAAAATGGTGCCACAAATATCGAATTGGCGCTTGCGGAACGGGCGTTCGTGGACCGGTTTGCTCCGAAAGCCACATCAGGTGATCTCAACAATTGTCGTCGAGGAATTCGCTACGCGATCGATACTCACGTGGTTAACAATCGCTTTGACGCCCGGTCCACGGTGTTTGAGGCGGCAAGGGCGGCCAAGGAAATGCTTGGCATTCCGCCCCAGGTCACCATCATGGAGTTCATCTGCGGCGCCGTAAATTCACTCGATGAATACTCGAACTTCCTAACCCATAATCAACTTGATGAAGTCTTTTCACAAATCGAAGGTAACTTTGTCGGGTTAGGGGTGGAACTAAAGGCTGAAAATCAAGCGCTTCTAATCGTCAGTGTCATCCCCGGAGGTCCGGCGGACGTGGCGGGTATTTGCGCCGGAGAACGGATCATTTCGGTCGACGAACAGTCGACGCGAGAGATTTCGACCGACACGGCAGCCGACATGCTAAAGGGCACGGAAGGCAGTCGAGTCGCGGTGGGAGTGCTTTCTTCGAAGGGCGGTACTCGCCATCTGTCGGTCGAACGACGAAAGATTGAAGTGCCCTGCGTCGACCGCGTCGCAATGGTCGACAAGCAAAACGGCGTTGGTTACGTGCGCCTAACAACGTTTCAAAAGTCGACCAGTCGAGACATCGACGCCGCACTTTGGAAATTGCACAAGGAAGGCATGAAAATTCTGATTACGGACCTCCGAGGCAACCCCGGAGGACTTCTCACCGCAGCTGTCGAAGTAGCCGACAAATTTATTTCATCCGGCACAATTGTCTCAACCCGTGGACGGAATGCTCGTGAAGATGCGGACTATAAGGCGCATGTTCCGGGTACTTGGCGAATCCCACTGATTGTTTTGATCGATGGAGATTCTGCGAGCGCCAGCGAAATCTTTGCTGCGGCGATTCACGACACGGAACGCGGTACCGTCATTGGGCAGCGATCCTACGGCAAGGGAAGCGTTCAGGGCATCTTTCCTTTGAGCTCCTCGAACGTCGGCGTGCGACTAACCACCGCAAAGTTCTACTCCCCCAAGGGAGAGCCTATCAGCGGGCGTGGTGTAACCCCAAATATCGTCGTACAGTCGGCCGCAAAGCCGATTGTCAATGTCGACAATAGCGGGATTCCCCTATTTGAACCGATGAACGTATCCCCCGACGTGGCCGACCCGGTTTTAGCCGCTGCCATTACCGCGGCCCGAAACCAGATGAGTCGCCGATAGGCGTCATCGCTTGGGCCACTTGAGATGTTTGTGAAGGAAGTCGTAGCTGCCCTTGCCATTAATGGTGTGCGGGCCGTCAAATACTTCCATCTCCACTGCTTCAGGGATTTTTAGTTTGTGGCTGTAGAGGTATCTCACCTTTGCAAACTCGAACGCAACCCAATCGTCGGTCGACACCCCATCGGTGTGTCCTCGTTCGACCATGAAAGGCCGCGGGCAGATGAGCGCCGCCATTTCGGCATAGTTAAAGGTGCTGCCCAAGTCGAATTCAAAGATTTCATACTCTCCGGTCCACATGTAACTAAATGGCAGCCGAGTGGACGCATTCTTCGAGACCCACTCGTTGAAGTCCGCGGAGCAAATCGACAGACAGTAGTCCGTCACTAATGGCGGAATGCGCATCGCCGATTTACCACCGTACGACAGCCCATAGAATGCAATCCGTGTACTGTCCACGTAGGGCTGAGTCTTCAGCCAATTTACAATCTGTTGGTGCTGGGGCACGATCACTGAAAACAGAGTTTTCTTCAACGGATTTGACTTCCGTTGCAAGGATCGGAAGCGATCACGGAAGATGTACAGGTTTTGTGGGGCGAACGTAATGAAGCCCCGCTCCGCTAACTTTGCGGCGAAATCGTGATACGCGGGGTTATCTTTTTCAATGACGTCGGAGGGTCGTCCCTCCAGTCCATGTTGGCAAACGACCACTGGGCGTTTTTCTCCTTCCCGCAAATCCTTCGGCAGCAATAAAACGCCGAAAGCGAACACGTCCGGCCAAACTTCCATGGTCACTTCGTAGCCGACCCACTTGGGATGGTCGTACGCCTTGCGAGTTTTTGTGTGGGGATCGCCCAGAGGGTGTTCAAATGCGCCCACTACTTCGTTGCGGAAAAAGGTGCGGTACTCTTCCACCGACTGAGAATATTTGGCCACTGAACTGGTATCCAGTTTTTTCATGAAGTCGGCACGCACATATTCGGATTCGCGTAACAACTGTTGACTATGCCGGTCTAGCTCGTACAGTTGTCGCTGCTGTCGAGCGACCTTATCGGGGAGTGCGCCCGCAATGTTCGGCTTGGCGTTCCTGAGCACGGCTGACTTGGCGCGTTCCTTCCAGGAAGAGTTCCCGGAGTCCTTCATCAACAGATCGAGAAACTGAAAATAAGCGTCAGCGTCACCCCGATCGTCTCGATGCCGTATGTCAACGGTGCCGGACGTCAACTTGACCAGAGGCTTCAGTCGGCTGATTTCGTGGACCACATCATTGGGTTTTTGCGGCCCCAATACAGCCGGTGCGCCACCCTCACTGGGCAGGTTGACAATGGGATACTCGTGCGAGTCAATCGATAGGCCTCGAGGCACAATCATGCTCGCAATCTCCGCGTCCCCAAATTGTTCCAGCAAGCCGAACACATTGCGGTCGATCGGTTGCTCCCAAATCCGTTCGCGATGGCCGAAGAAGCCGCTGACGCAACAGGCGTCAATACGTGTGTCCAGAGCGGCGGCATAGAGTGAGATCATGCCCCCTTCACCATATCCGACAACTCCAATGCGACGATTGCTCTTGGTGGCATTTTTGGTCGCCTGAGAGTTTCTGGCGAACCAGTCTACGGCGGCAAGGACTTTTTGAATTTCGTACCCGATGAGATGCCGCCCCAACTCGAACGCGCTGCGATAGGCAAATTCTCGATTCGTCAGTTTTGCACCACCTTGACGACCCGGTGGGGCGCGCAGCTTCAGGTCGCGATTGATGAGCACGGGCACCAGAACCCGACAACCACTTTCTGCTAACCGGCGGGCAAATTGCGATGCCGGAGCAACCCCCTCAACCAAACCGCAAATTTGTTCGGGAGTTTGATCGGCGTCAGGAATGGCAATTACGTCGGCGATGATGTCTCCCCCAGTGGGCGTTAATAATAGCCCTTCCCCGTAGACATCCCCGAAAGACGGCCATCGTACCGCGAAGACATCAAACCCTTCCCCCTGACCAAGGGGTTGCGGTTGTCCTACAATGGAAATCACTTGTGGCGCTTCAAATGGCACGCGCGGATCGCGAACTCCCAGAATATGCGCCAATCTCCGCCGGTTGGGTTCGATCGATTTCGAATAGGCATCGCCCGATATCAGATCACGCTTCCAGTGTTTTTCCCGTTTCGCCACCGACTGATCCAATTCCCGAAGCAGGAATTTATCCACACCATCGACAAGCTGAGACGCTATATCCCCTTCCAGTACGAGTTTGTCGGTACCGGGCAAGACTTCAGCCGGCGGATTGGACACAATAAGCTTGTCTTGGCTGAGACAAACATCCACATACGTGCAGCAAACGAGTATTGTGGGAACAAGGCATCGCAGCATAGTTGACTCCTTCAATGCGGTTTACGACGAACTGCGTGACGCCATCGTAGCCAAGTCAGCGAGTCGTGCAACATTGCTGACCGGAGTCTTTGGGCGACACTTCAAGTAAAATGATCCTTATGTACGACAGAGCGACACGGTCTTTCAGTTATTTTCAGACCCATGCACAGTTCCCACAACTGCTAATCCCACTGACGTGCCGGTTATTAAATCAACCGTCCGCAACATGGCAAAGGTCCAAAGTAGCGTTGTCCAACCGCTTTTCGCCATTTCGTTGTTTGGTTTTTCTGGCCATTCTGGCCCTCTCGTTCTGTACTTCGCAGGCAGCATTTTGCCAACAGGAGGCGGAAAAGCATTTTCGTGAACAAGTCGTGCCCATCTTCCAGCGTCGCTGTTTGAGTTGCCATAACGACACCGAGCGGAAAGGCGGTCTCTCCCTGGAGACCGGGGAAAGCCTTTCGCGCGGTGGCGATTCGGGCCCCATACTGACCCCTGGTGATCCGGACGCCAGTTACCTGATCGAGTTGATAACGTCGAAAAACGGTCGCGCCGCCATGCCAAAGAAGGCAGATCCGTTAGGGCAATCGGAGCTACAGGCCATTACCCGTTGGGTCCGCGATGCGGCAGTCTGGCCGAAAGACTTCCGGGTTCAGGAGTCGCAGGTTGAAAGTGCCGATTGGTGGTCGCTGAGACCGCTGACACGCCCTTCATTGCCCTCAGTAAGTAGTCAGCAGTCCGACTGGATCGCGGCACCAATCGATACGTTCATTGCCGCTAAGCATGCTCAAGAGGGGTTGCATTCGTCGCCGGAAGCAGACCGTCGCACGCTTATTCGACGACTCTACTTTGATTTGCTGGGTCTCCCGCCTTCGCCGGATGACGCCGATACGTTTATTAGCGACGAGGATGAGCTGGCCTATGAAAAGTTAGTTGATCGAA
>JANNPR010000386.1:0-4766 GCA_031400345.1 Planctomycetota bacterium
GTAAAACTGTTGAGCCATCCATCAAAGAAAAGCGGCAGAAAGCAGCCAAGTAACGCCACAAACACGTTAATCAACATCGGCAGCAAAAGACCAGCCCGAGTATACGGTTGAATCAGCCGCACGAGCGGCCGGGTGATACCCAGGTAGGCGGTCAGGTATGCCCAAGCCAAGACGCCATAAGTAACAACCGCACCGAAGCCATTTGCGCCACCGAATCCCACCAACTGTCCCACCAGCATCGCGATCAAGGAAACAAGCACGACCGATCCCATGTTTACCACCGCGAAAGTATAGCCTGTTCCGGATCCGGGATTGAACCAGGTTAATGCCGTTCGGCCTAGGAAGCTCTGCGGAAGTCGACGTTTGACGCGTGGTGATAACTGGGCGACTTCGCCGCACATTAAGGAACCCATCACAAACCAATGGATGGCGGCGAATGAGACCATGACGACTAAGACTTGCCAGGCATCGCCGGCGCGGATCCATACGTAAATCATCCATCCCAGCAAAAGCAGCTGTTGGCAAAGCATGACAACACGTAAACGCGTGGCGCGATTGTCGCTGGCGAAACTGATCATTCCCGCCGCAGCCAAGATAAACAAGATGGCGTAAGACGCATAAAAACTCATGCCAGCTAGATTACTGATCCAGAAATCAGGTTCATCAAAGGGCATGGGCTGACGTTCGCCCAGCATCGCGGAGAATGGGATCGTCCATATCATTCCTACTGCCATTAACAACAGGAGAAATACGACGGACAAGAGCATTTGCCAATGTCTTGCTCGAGTAATGGTCGCGACGGAAAGTCCGACAATCGAAAGGAATAGCGAGACGAGGAAGGTGTAAATCAGCGTCGCGCCGATGGTAAGTACGTCAACACCTCGTAACAAATAGGTAAAGGCGATGCAGGGAGACAAAGCAGAATAGTACACAAGCATTTGCAGGACAGCGCTGCCCAGTTTGCCAGTTACGATTTGCCGTGAAGAGAGCGATGTGATCGAAAGCAGCTCAAAGGTGCCGTCTTCTCGCTCCGCCGCCAGCGAACGATAGGTCGCGAAAGGAACGATCACAAGAAGTGGAATTGCCAAAATAATGAAATACCCGATCAGCATGAAAGGGCCGCCCGGCGAATAGTACACGCCCGGTAACATGAGCACGATTCCCACTGCCGACCAAACCCAACCGAAAAGCAACAGAAAAGTAAACGTGGTGAGGAACTGTTGACTCTTCAAAGCCTGCCGCGCTTCCTTTACCAGAATCGGATTCAAACGATCGCTGGCTCGCTCCATTGCTTGCTCAACTCGTAGCCAGATCGATGGTGGTCCCGAAGATGATACGATTTGCTCGTTAGGCTGGTTCGTTGCGAAGGGTGAATCCGTGTCAACGGTAGTCACTGTACAACTCCCCTGGTCACATGCATGAAGACTTCTTCCAAGGTTTTTACCTGACTACCAAATTCAGCGATCTCAAATCCGGCCAACACGATTTCTCGCAACAAAGCAACTTCGTTATGGCGTTCGCCTTCATGTGAAAACCAAATCATGTCGCCATCGACGCGAATCTTTGATGTTTCTGATTTCTGAGACAGCCAGTTGCCGAGCGAGTCCGCGCCGACTAACACTCGAACCTTGACCTCCCGATGCATCGTTTGACCTTTCTGGATATCTTCCACTGCACCGACTGCCAGCAGCTTACCTTGTTCAATGATGGCGACTTGGTCGCACATCTCGGCCAACTCCGTCAAGATATGCGAGCTGACAAGTAACGTCTTGCCACGGGCGGCAAGTTCGCGAATCATGTTGCGTAGTTCAATTCGGGCACGTGGGTCTAACCCAGCTGCCGGCTCATCGAGAATCAACACCGCTGGATCATGGATCAGAGATCTGCCCAGGCAAAGGCGTTGTTTCATGCCTTTGGAAAGCCCGGAAATGGGTTTTTCCGCTAGGACGTCCAGACCCGTAAATCCCATTACGTAGTTGAGCGCTCGCGTCCGTTCTCGTCCGATAAGACCATAGGCTCGCGCAAAAAAATCTAGATATTCTCTGCAGTTGACGTTGGTGTATGTGCCAAACGAGTCAGGCATGAAACCCAAGCGTTTCCGCACACGATCTGGATCATTGATAACCGAAAACCCATCGACGAGCGCATCGCCATACGTAGGCAAATCCAGTGTGGCCAAGATGCGCATGCTGGTCGTTTTTCCGGCGCCATTCGGCCCAATATAGCCAAATACCTGACCGCGACCGACCTCGAAACTAACGTCGCTCACAGCGCGAGTTGCACCGAAAAAACGGTGCACACGTCGCAGCTCGATCATGGGGGCATAACTCGAACCATTCATGCCTCACCAATGCCCCTCAATCACGTGCAAGCTGGCCTGTTCACGGAGGCGGGCAACACCCAGTGGAACCTCCGGAGAACTCGGTACCACGGCTACATACGAGTTGGGCTCCAATTGAAGTTTGTTTTCCGAAAGCAAAGTCCGCCGGAGGTTTCGCTCCATTAAGCCGAATCGGAAAGAAGGATCGGGAAGCGACGCGTCCGCAGCGGAACCCCAATTTCTGGGCCCGACTGAAAACCAAGGAGAGGCTGTGGACCGGTCCGGTTCAAATCCTTCAGGGTAATCGGGAATATGATCGCGTAAAATCGCCTGAAAGGCATCCGTGGCAGATCCCAAATTAATCGCCTGCAAAGTTGCCCGATCACCCTCTACGATTGACTGACCGTGGAAATACCTTCCTTCACCATCACGCAGCAGTAATTCTTGGAGTTGCGTTCCAAGACGATTAGTTATGGTTGGCGGTGAGTCCGGGGATTCGTCGATTTCAAGTTGTGCTGTCGTTGGCGCCGATCGGGTGACCATAAACTGCGCCATGGTGCGCGAGGCGACGTATCCGCGTCGCAATACCTGCTTCTCTCCCATAGTGATGGCATACGGCGATGGCCGTCGCGCATAACTGCGAAAGTGTTCGTGTTCCACTTGATACACCGTGGAATCACGCGGAAACACTAATCCGCCCGAAGGTGAGATTCCCGCATAGTAGGTCTGACGCGAAAGCGAAATTACATGCCCGATTCGTTGATCGATATGAGTATAGCTGCGTAACCGGGCGCGCGTTTCCAAGCCATCATGGAATAGTGCATACCCAAATAACCCGATCGTCACCACACCTGCGCCGAGCGGAACCGTCACCAGCAACAGAATCAGCCGACGTTTTCGACTGAGCACAAAATGGTTGATTGGCCCGATCACGATGACGAAGACTGAAATCATCACCAGAAAAGCAAACACAGGCGCCTTGCCAATGTCGGGGATTAGCCAATTGCCGTACTCGCGATTGTTGCGTTGCAAAGACATACCATTTCGCCGAAACCACATCCAATTATCTTTGGGTACCGAATCCAATAACCAATTCCAGATTGGCTGTGCATGCTCAAACGGGTCTTCTTTGGCAAATGCCACAAGGTGACCCAAGCCGGCTCTGCGCCACGCGAAGGGAGATTCGGCAGGAGGTGGCATCGGCGTCGATGCCACCGACGTTGTTGTGTTCGCCACACTTGCCACTCCACTGTTGTTGCGATTGGACGTCAATTCTAACAGAGGCTGGCCTCCAAAGAGTTTCACGTCGGGCAAGGACCAACCCGAAGCTGGCGAAGTCGATTCTTTTGTGGTCAGGGGCGCGAGTGCGAATTGAAGTTCATAGTCGTTTAATCTGGCGAAATCAGGTCCCGCCCCAGTCAGACATAGAATTCCCCCGGCATACATCCAACACTTGATTGCATCCAATGACTCGGGACTGATCGATGGTATCGCATCTCGTTGAAGCACCACTATGTCCAGGCAAGAAAGGCTGATCCACTCAGTGGGCAAATCGGTTGGCGATAACAGTTCCAACCATGGATTCGTATATAGCGTGTTTAGAATTTCAACGTCCGATATTTTTTCGTCCGTCGGGATGAGTGCACTAACGTTCCCGTATCGATCCAAAGTTGCCAACAAATGTAGTAACGGGCGCAGATCGGGCAGTGTGCGGTCTAGTGGGATAACAGAAGCCACCGGACTTATCTGACGAGTCCGCAAGTCTGGAGCAGCGGAATGCACCACAAGAACTCTCGGTATTGCCTCGCTATGCATATGGTTCAGTCGCCGAACTCCGCTAAGGTTTTGTTCCGATAAGTCTGTGAGGAGTCGGCCATTTTCATAAACCTCAGTGGTCGTCCAGAACCAGTCGTCGTTGTAAGGAACGGGTACAGTAATCGATGCTGTCGTAGCGCCTTGCGGTAACTCCATGAAGGTTGTGACCTCCGGAGTTTGCATCGGACCACGTTGGCCCATAAAGCCGAGCACGATTTCAAATCCACGATCTGCCTTGGCAGGCACGAGAGGCGCGGTACTGAGCGTCAGTCGCAGAGGCCGGTATCCATTCCCTTCAACCCAGCGATTGTCGATGGTCAATCGCACGCCACTGGTCATCTTTCGGCCAGTAAGGGGGACGCTCATCGTTGTTCCGCCACCTGCCGACAGCGGAAGTGGGTCGGACACTGCCAAAAGTCCGATGACAACCATCAGCAGGGTTGAATGCGAACCAAGGTTATCAACCGACCAACGGGGCGGGCGAACCAGCCGGGCTAGTCTATCGCTAGGATTCACTCAGGCACGTCTCCAAAGTAGAACACTTCCGTCTCAAGCTAATGATTGGTAAAGCCGCCATTCTGCCGACGAACCCGCATCACTCTTGGTCGACCGGTGTAACTAGCTGCGGGGG
>JANNPR010000398.1:0-3390 GCA_031400345.1 Planctomycetota bacterium
CCGACTTGCGACGCGCCCGCGCGGCCGCCGTCTCCATGATCCCGTCCTCGACGGGTGCAGCCAAGGCGATCGGCCTCGTGCTTCCGAAGCTCAAGGGCAAGCTCAACGGCTGCGCGATTCGCGTGCACGACGAATAAAAGCCTTCCAACGATCCCAACAAATCATGAAGCCTCGCTTTCACTTACTTACCTCCGTCATCGGTCTTGCGTGTTTTCTCTGTGGTACCGGCTTCGCGCAAACCGACACCGTCGACTTCCAACGCGACGTCCAGCCCATTTTGGCCGAGCATTGCGCCAAATGTCATGGCGCTGATCCGGGTACACGACAGGCAGAATTACGACTCGACTTACGCGAGACCGCTCTGAAAGGTGGAGATTCGGGCGAGGCGGCAATTGTCCCGGGCAACCCGGACACTAGCGCGCTGCTCCGGCGTGTTTCCTCAGCGGACCCCGACCAAGTCATGCCACCACCGGATGAGAAGAAGCCGCTAAGCGCTCGACAAGTTGCCACGTTAAAGCTTTGGATCCGTCAAGGAGCGAACTATGCCGGCCACTGGGCCTTTGCGCCGCCGCAGAAGGTCAAGCTACCGGAGTCTGAGCCCGCTCATCCCGTGGATATTTTCGTGGCCGCCAAGCTCAAGTCAATCAACCTCCAGCCTTCGCCTCCTGCGGACACTTCCGCGCTCTGCCGCCGACTCTATCTCGATCTCGTCGGCCTTCCGCCATCTCCACAAGAACTCCAGGCATTCGAAAACAATGGCTTCGACGCGGCGCTGGAGTCACTGCTCAAAAGCGAACGCTTCGGTGAAAAATGGGCACGGCACTGGCTGGACGTTGCTCGCTACTCGGATACCAATGGCTACGAGAAAGATATGCCTCGTGATCAGTGGACGTGGCGCGACTGGGTCATCAACGCTCTTAATCGCGACATGCCTTACGATCAGTTCCTCATCGAACAGATTGCGGGTGACTTGCTGCCTCAACCCACGCAGGAGCAGATCATCGCCACGGGATTCCTGCGCAACAGCATGATCAACGAGGAAGGTGCGATCGTCCCCGAACAGTTCCGCATGTTTGAGATGTTTGACCGCATCGATTGCATTGGCAAAGCCGTGCTTGGTCTGACGACGCAGTGCGCACAGTGTCACACGCACAAATTCGATCCCATCACACATGACGAGTATTATGGACTGTTCGCGTTTCTCAATAACTCCTACGAGGCTCAGTCGTGGGTCTATACAACGGACCAGCAAAGGCAGATCCGAGACATCGCTGACGCGATTCGGGCCATCGAAGATCGGTTGCGATCACAGCGCACGGGCTGGCAGCACGAGTTGGCGGCCTGGGAGAGTGACATCCTGAAAAAACGACAGGCTTGGACGCCGATCGAGTTCACCGAGCTTGCCGCCGTCAGCGGACTAAACCACCCCACTCACGAGGCCGACAAGTCGTTCATGATGCTCGGCCACACCAGCGCCGACATCTATGCTATTTCCCGGCCGGAGTTGCAAGGCGTAACAGGCCTGCGTCTCGAAGCTTTGACTCATCGTGACTTGCCGTTCGGCGGACCTGGCCGCAGTAAGACCGGTACTTGGGGGATCACGGAGATTGAAGTCTTCGTACAAAAGCCAGACGTTAAAGACTGGGAAAAACTCAAACTGGTTAACGCCTCAGCTGATTTTTCAGAGCCCGAGCAAAAGCGGGGCGAAAAGAAATTGGGCGGTCCGGTGCGTTTTCTGATGGATGGCACAGACGAAACGTCGTGGCAGGCGGATCGCGGAATCGGTCGTCGCAACCAGCCGTCGGTGGCTGTGGTGCAATTCGAGCAGCCGCTGGATCTGCCGACTGGCACGCAGTTGAAGTTCGTCATGCGTATGAACGACATGCTAGGCTGCTGCCGTATTAGCACGACCACGGATCCCAGCCCCGCCGCAGTGTCTGTGGATTACTCGGCGGTTTTGGCGATGGGGACGACAAGCGCTGAGCGAACGCCGGATCAGCAGTCCGCGATTTTCGCTGCCTGGCGACTGAATGTCCCGGAGTGCAAGGTATTCAATGACGAAATTGAATTGCAATGGAAACAGTATCCTCAAGCCGGCACGTCGGTGTTGCACCTCGCCGAGCGTGATGCCAAACAAGTTCGCAAGACCCATCTGCTTGACCGAGGCGGCTGGGATCAGCCGAAGCAAATCGTCGAACCGCACACACCCGCGGCCTTTCACCCGCTCGCGGAATCAGGCTCCCGAGATCGTCTGGCCTTTGCTCGGTGGCTGGTGGATAAACGATCGCCGCTGACCGCGCGCGTGGCAGTCAATCGCATCTGGCAGTCGATATTCGGCGAGGGTCTTGTCGAGACGCCCGAGGACTTCGGTACCCGTGCGGCGATGCCCGAATACCGCGAATTGCTCGATTGGTTGGCCGTAGATTTCATGGAGCACGGTTGGAGCCAAAAGAACTTGATCAAGACGATCGTCACCAGCGAGACCTATCAACAAAGCTCGAAAGTGTCTTCCGCTCTTTTGGAGCGGGATCCTCGCAATCATTTGCTCGCGCGCGGGCCGCGCTTCCGAGGCGACGCAGAAGTGGTGCGAGATATCGCTTTATGCGTGTCCGGGCTGATCACGCACAAGGTCGGAGGTCCTGGCATCATTCCGCCGGTTCCACAGAACGTGTTGGACTACAACTATGTCTACCCCAGCTACTGGACTCCCGCCCAAGCACCCGACCGCTTCCGCCGCACGGTGTACGGCTTCCGCAAGCGATCGATGCCGGACCCGGTGATGTCGAGTTTTGACGCGCCGAACGGCGATTTCTCGTGTGCGCGGCGAGTGCGTTCCAATACGCCCATGGCGGCACTTACCGGTTTGAATGAAACCATCTTCGTCGAGGCCTCGCGGGCACTGGCGTTGCGTATACTGCGGGAAGGAGGCTCCGACGACACCAAGCGCGCCGACTACGCGTTTCAGCTTTGCACCTCGCGGCCACCTATCCCGACGGAGCGCGACGAGATCGTCGCGCTCGTTCAATCCAGACGCCTTCGACTTGCTGACGGTTGGTTGAATCCTCGGGAAATCACGACCGGCGAAGCGACGAAGCTTCCCGAGCTTCCTGCCCACGTTACGCCTCAAGACGCAGCCGCTTGGACCATCGTTGCCCGCGTCTTGTTAAACCTCGATGAGACGATTACCAAGAACTAATTTGTAGTAGGCACACTCCGTGTGCCGTAACGGGGTGGCACGTCCCTGAGATGCGAGGAACGAGCAGCGAAGGGCGTGTTGCAGTTAAGTACGTAGTACTGCAAAGGCAGTTAAACCACCCGGGCCAGCCGGATGGCGTTTGGATCGCGCAACCGAAAGACCACACATGAAAATCGAACAACAACTCCAACGCG
>JANNPR010000401.1:0-3357 GCA_031400345.1 Planctomycetota bacterium
GCGGCTGCCAGAAGTGGCACCCTTCTGCATCTGCATTGCACACACGAAAACTGCCGCTTCGGGTTGGTGTAGAGAATTTCCATCACGTCGCCCTAGCCCGACGGCAAGGCACGCAATAACCCGCGAGCTTTGTGCCACGTTTCTTCGTACTCGTTTTGCGGCGACGATTGAGCGACGATACCACCTCCCACCGGCATCTGCCACCAACCTCGTCCGGCGGTAATGGTGCGAATCAAAATGTTAAAGTCCGTCGATTCATCGAAACCCAAATACCCAAGCGATCCGCAGTATGGGCCTCGCGCAGTTCTCTCGAGTTCAGCAATGATTTCCATAGCTCGTACCTTGGGAGCACCTGTGATCGAGCCACCCGGGAACGCAGCCTGAATCACATCCAGAGGACGAACGTCGGCCGCCAACTCGCCGTGCACCACCGAAACCAGGTGTTGCACGTATTCGTACACCTCTAAACCAAACAACTGAGTGACGCAAACCGAATCCGGGAGGCATACGCGCGATAGATCATTTCGTAACAGGTCGACGATCATCACGTTTTCGGCGCGATCCTTTTCACTCTGTTGAAGATCGGCAGCCGCGAACAGATCGGCTTCCGGACGGGCTGTACGCTGTCGGGTTCCTTTGATGGGACGAGCTTCCACGAGTCGTTCGCGAATGCTTAAGAATCGCTCCGGCGAAGCGCTTAGGATCTGAAAGTCGCCTAAGTCAAAATAAGCGGCGAAGGTCGCCGGATTTCGCGCCCGTAACCGCAGATACACTGCTAGGGAATCCTCTACTGCCGGGTGGAGGAGTCGCTGAGCGAGGTTGACCTGAAAAACATCGCCAGCATAGATGTAATCCACCGCGCGCTGAATGGCTTGACGATAATCACCCGCAGAAAAGTTACTCGTCAGCAGAGGGGGTCCTGACGTGGGAAACTGCGGGCATATCTCGCCGGCTAATAGCCGATTCTCTCCGACACGTTCGTTCGAACTGTGTTCGACCGGTGGACGCTTTAGCCAGTCTTGACATTGTCGCAGTCGATCTGCCGCCCGTTGCTTTCGCGAGTGCTCGTCGGTTTCGGGAAACCCTTGGGATAAAATCCAAGCCCGATTGAGTTTGTGGTCCAAGGCCACGACCACATCGTAGAAACCAACCGCCAAAGCGGGAACGCTGAATTCGTCATTACGCGCCGGAGCAACTTTCTCTAGGCTGCGATTCAGGTCAAAGCTTAGGAGCCCTGCCGCACCGCCTTGAAATGGTGGGATGCCCGGTACCGAGCGGCTGCTGTAAGAGGACAAGCGAGCTTTCAACATCGACCAGACGTCATGCGTTCCGACAGCCGACGCACCACTACCAGCCGCCTGATCTGCGGTTACCGTTATGAAATCATATGGATCCACACAAACAAACGAATATCGTCCCAACTCTGCGCGTCGCAGGGCGCTATCTAGAAATAAACAATGCGGGAGATCGGCCAAGCGTTGAAACACATCGACCGCATCCGGCGCGGGTTGCAATTCGAACACCAGAGGCAGACTGGAGTTGGCCTCGTCACTGCTTTCGAACAAATGGCCGCCTGCATACGGATTCACGTGGTACGTCTCGGGGACAAGCGATGGCTACGCTCCGGAACGGTCAAGTGACCCCAGTTGAGAGATTCGTCCTGCCGGTATTCCTTACTAAGGATCAAGGCAGTAGTCGCCTTAGCGAGTTCGAATCCCAGATAGAACGCGTGTGATTGGTCGAGATTTGCGGGATTGGTGGCAACAAGCTTTTCGAACAACGAGAACGGATCGGTGTCACTGAGGTGCAAGTTCGAGCTAACCAAGTGAAGCTGGCCATTATCGGCAAATAAGCGAAAATTATGGTCCTTGATTGCACTCGCTAAACGGTCGAACTCATCGCTTTCATACGATCTTACTTCTGGATCACGGAGCATGACAAGCTGCGGTTCACGATGTTTCGGTGGAATACGGTGCTGAATCGCGTAATGCACCAGCCGTCTCGCCAGATAACATTCGCGAACACTGGTCCGTGCCCAGTTGATAACCTGAGTGGTCAAGACGCTACGAATACCTACCTCTTGGCAGAATCCTAATAACACCAAGTTGATTCCGGCAGAATCTGCGTCGGTAAGTTCCGTTAAGTTACCGATTCCCATCATCATTTCTGCATCCGGGTATCGCCGTCGAACGTCCAAGTAGCGTCCCAGGCTAGAGGCAAAACCGCAGCCAATGGGTTCGATGACAGGATCTAGACGCACGGGAACATTGTGCCTTGCGAGATAGTCAATCGTCTCGTCCATGCCCGTGAATGCCGAAAAATCGTCTGGGATGACAACGACTTCACATCCCCAATCAACTGCAGCTTCACGGTTCGATGCGTTAACCGATAGCACCAATTCTGCACCCGCGCGAACAGCCGTTTCGATCTCGATAGGATTCAGGCTGTCGACCGAGACCCGCAACCCCAAGTCGCGTAGCGCCGATATACCGTCCGCAATGCCGGTCCAAATTCCGCCTGGATCACAACCGATATCGATAAGATCCGCACCATCAGCGGCCAATTGTTGCGCCTGAGAAATCAGCTGCTGGCGGGACAATCGCGGTGCATGATTGATCTCGGCGAGGATTTCGATGTCAAAATCGCCGTAGTCATCGTTTTGGGAATCGCGATTGCCGAAGAACTCGGGTAGCTTGCGCAAATCACGGGGACCGCGTTCAACGGGTCGCCCGACCCGTTGTTGAACCAATTCCAAGTCGCCCTCACAGTACCCCGGTAGCAGCACGTAGTCCGCCTGGTCGATCTTTTGGATGTGTCGAGCAACCCATTTGGTTGTCATGAGTGCCGCGACGGTAATTGGCAATACATCGATCGTGAATTCAAAAGGGATTTGTTGAGCAAGCCTTTCGATGGCCCTTCGCAGGGCATGTTCGGCTAACCGTCCGGTGACGAAGTGAATGTGCTTGATCTCGTCATTCATGGCTCATTCTCATGCCGCCATTAATGGCTATCACCTGCCCAGTGATGAAATCCGCAGCGGGAGAGACTAAAAAAGCCGCTGTGCGCGCCACGTCCTCGGGTGTTCCCCAGCGCCCCCGTAGAGACTCCGACCTGGCTCGCTCCTGCCAATAATGAGCGGCGTGCTCCCCCCAAGCCGTTCGAATCCAGCCCGGAGCAACACAGTTCACTCGCACATGAGGCGCCACGGATTTAGCCAAACTGCGAGTGAAGGCCATGATCGCCCCTTTGCTGGCTGCGAACAATTCGCCACTCTCGCCCGCCATGCCGCACTCAGCTTGGTCCCACCCCATGTTCAAAATCACGCCGGACGGGGGTTTCCTTTGCTGCATGAGTTGC
>JANNPR010000428.1:0-2838 GCA_031400345.1 Planctomycetota bacterium
CAGGCGGCACAACCGGCTAAGGCGGCTTCGTCCAGACTCATCTCTCCTTGGACGTAGCGCGCACCAATGGATTGGACTTTTCCGGCGTCTTCTCCTTTGGTAGGCGGTAGCGTCACACCTCCGGGTACTAACACGCAAGGCAAATCTCCGCAGCCTGCCAACGCCATCATCATGGCTGGCAAACCTTTGTCGCACGTGGCTACGCCAAGGACTCCTAGTCGTTGGGGAAGCGAACGAATGAGGCGCCGCAAGACGATTGCCGCGTCATTGCGGTAAGGCAAGCTATCAAACATTCCGGTCGTGCCCTGCGTTCGACCATCGCACGGATCGCTGCAGTAGGCGGCAAACGGCACGCCGCCAGCCGCCTTGATCTCCCGAGCGGCCGCTTGTACCAACAGGCCAACTTCCCAATGACCAGTGTGGTACCCCAACGCGATCGGAGTACCGTCAGGCGCTCGCACACCTCCCTGAGTGCTCAGCAACAGAAATTGCGGCCCCAAGAGATCCTCTGGTTTCCAACCCATACCGGCATTTTGAGTCAGTCCAAACAAGTCGCCGCTCGACCAGTTCCGCAGCATGTCATCTGTTAACGGTAGTTTGCCCTGCGGTCCCGCGGCGTTCGTGGAAATCCGATATACCGATTCGTCAGACTCTACCAACAGAGATTGAGAAGTCATTAAAATCTCCGAAAAGGCGACATTCTAACACGCCGTTGTAGTAGGCTCACTCGGGTGTGCCGTGCATGAACGGCACACGGGAGTATGCCTACTACAACGATTTCCTCTCATTGAGGAAGAATCTGAAAAGAATCTAAGAAATAATCACCAGCTTTGGGATGCAACAACCCGGGTGGATAGGCTACGACTGACTGGTAAGAATGTTGGCCGACAATGAAAATACGCGAACGAAGTATCATACGATCTCCACACGTGAACTTCTGTTCTCGGCCGAGGTAAGGACCTAACGCGATGTTGTGTTGCTCGACCTCGGCGCCAAACGCCTCAACCACCATTGCAGCCGCTATATCGTAACGTTCCTCAATGGCGGCGTATGTATCCGGAGGCAACACAGTGACCGCAACCGTGAAGTGCGTGGAACCGAGAGACACTGAATGCTCATGGAGAATGGACTCACCGTTTAGTAACCGTCGCGAATCCGTGCGCACGACACCTGGAAATCGAGCCGCAAATCCCAACTCAGAATTTTCGTAGTCCTGCCAGTTTTCAGCACGAATAGCTGTGGCCTTGTCAATGTTCCACAATGCACAGCGAGCGGCTATTGATATTCGCAAGTCGTCCGTGTTTGCCAGAGGTTCAAGTTGGGGGAGTGCCTGTAACGCCTCGCGACCCAGGTTCCCAAGTCCGATGACCGCTTCAAAACGGACGGGCGTATCTACGTCATCCAAGAGCTTTCGAAATGCCACGACCTGTTGGCCGAATAAGGCACACTGTGAAAGTAATCTCGCGGCCGTCCAGCGCACGTTCCGATCGGGATGTTCTAAACATTCCTTTATTACCGGGACGGCACGCTGGTCGCGGCCGAACGTCTGTATCGTCGCATTACTTAAGTTGTCCGAGGCGCCATCCACACGAAGCACATTTGCCCAATAGCTGGTCGGCCGCCATCGAAAGAACGCTTCACCCTTAACGAGTCCAAACAGAGTACGGTTTGGGTCAGCGAATGTGGCGACAAGCGTCAGTGAAATTAACAGAAGCAGCGCAAGAAGTAGTTTTTTCTTCATTGACGATTTAAGTGTCCTGATTCGTCCCGAATAGTAGTCTTTAGTATCGGCGATCTTGTCCCATCTTACGTCCTGTTCTATCTTGAATCCGTCCGGTGAAGCAACGTCCCGCCGAGTTGGTCCACGAAAGACCTATGTTTACATTCCGCTCGCTTTTCAAGTTTTCAATCAGTCGACGCAACCTGCTCCGAGGCGCGATTTATTCCTGTTTGTGTTTGCCGCCCTTATGCCTAAGTCCGGCTGCCGAGTTTCTATCCGAAAAGGGCGGGCCAGAGCCGCCGCTCACTCAGCCAACTCGTGAGGCAATCGGTCGGGGTCTCGCGCATCTTGCCTCGCGACAAAACGACGACGGTTCATTTGGCGGCGAACGCGCTCGAAACAATCCTGCGATAAATGCATTGGCGGGAATGGCGATGCTATCGGCAGGTCACACCCCAAATCGAGGTAAATACGGCGAGAATGTCAATCGTTGCCTGAAGTTCATCCTCGCGAATTGCCATGAAAGCGGTTTAATTGCTCATCCCGAGCCCGGGTTGCACGGCCCAATGTATGGGCACGGGTTCGCGACCTTGTTTTTGGCCGAAGCCTATGGCATGGCACCTCGTCCCGACCTACGGGATAAGTTGGCCAAAGCCGTTCAGCTAATTGTCAATACTCAGAATGGCGAAGGAGGCTGGAGATATTATCCCGAACGAAAAGAGGCCGATTTGTCCGTCACTGTGTGCCAAGTAATGGCGCTTCGGTCAGCCCGAAACGCTGGGCTATTCGTTCCCAACGAGACCATCGATCGCTGTATTGACTACGTGAAACGATCGCAGAATCCTGATGGCGGCTTCATGTACATGCTAAATCAACCGGGCGAAAGCACGTTTCCACGCTCGGCAGCTGGAGTCGTCGCACTCAATAGTGCCGGGATATATGACGGCGACGAAGTGAATAAAGGGTTGGCGTATCTCCGACAAAATCGCCCCCGCGCGGAAGGACTCGGTAGAGATGCTCATTACTTTTATGGTCATTACTATGGAGTACAGGCAATGTGGCAGTGCGGCGGGGATTCGTGGAACAAGTGGTATAGTGTTCTCCGTCAAGAGTTGATG
>JANNPR010000454.1:0-4434 GCA_031400345.1 Planctomycetota bacterium
GGTAACCGTTCCATGCTGCTGGCACCATAGAAGCCCACAATACCTTCCGTGCGTTCTAGGACGTATTGTGCGTCCGCGGGTTCGGCAATTGGACCGCCGTGGCACAACACCAAGATTTCTTTGCGGACTTTCTTTGCCGCATCGTGCATGGCTTGGACACGCGTTACGGATTCGTCCAGCGTCGCTGCGGTGCCTGCTCCAATCGTGCCTTTCGTTGTGAGTCCCATATGAGGTATGAGGATGTCCGCACCAGCGACGGCCATAGCGGTTGCTTCGTCGGGATTGAAACAATAAGGAGTTGTCAGCATCCCCATTTCATGAGCGGTTCGAATCATGTCGACTTCGAAGCCATAACCCATGTCGGTCTCTTCCAAGTTCTGGCGGAATTGGCCATCGATAAGCCCGACGGTGGGAAAGTTCTGCACGCCCGAGAACCCCGCCGCATCGATTTCCCGCAAGAATAACTTCATGACTCGGAACGGATCGGTTCCGCAGACCCCTGCCAATACCGGTGTCCGCGGGACCACCGGGATCACCTCACGAGCCATGTCCATAACAATCGCATTGGCATCTCCGTAGGGCATCATACCGGAAAGCGATCCGCGTCCGCCCATTCGGAATCTGCCCGAGTTGTAGATCACAATTAAATCGATGCCCCCAGCCTCGGACATCTTCGCACTCAACCCCGTCCCAGCGCCACCACCCACAATCGGCTGCCCCTGTTCCACTTTGTGCCGTAAACGAGCCAGGATGTCTTCCCGCCGAAACAGAGCCATATGAAAAACTCTCCGACAAGAAATGAATTGAGTCAACCCTGAGGCAGCATTTTCCGAAAACCTAGTCCTAGTCCTAGTCCTAGTCCTAGTCCTAGTCCTAATCTTAATCTTAATCCTAATCTTAATCGTTCACGGCCTCTTTCAATGCACTTCCTAGACCATGCAAACCTTCGCCTACGAAAAGCTGAACGGCCGAGCTATCGCTGCGACGAGCCGGTCGAACGGGAAGATTAAGATCAAGATCAAGATTAAGATTAGGATTAAGAACCTAAGCTCCGGCAGATGTTTTCAGAAAGGGTACTGATCATGCAGACGAGATTTCAAATTCGGCTGGAGAAAGAACGCCACACCTTTAGCGCCGCTCATTTTATTACTTTCAGTGGAAATATCTGCGAGCGTCTCCATGGCCACAACTATCGCGTAGCGGCCGAAATCGACGGGCCCTTGGACGAGAACCACTATGTCGTGGACTTTATTGCCGTGCGAGATACGTTGTCCGTAATTACGGGCGACTTGGACCACCATATGCTACTCCCTTCGGAACACCCGTCCATTCACGTGTTGGCCAACGATCGCGAATTCGAGGTCACGTTTGACGACCGACGCTGGATCTTCCCGCGTGGCGATTGCGTATTGTTGCCGATCGAAAATACGACTGCCGAATTATTAGCCCAATACATTGCCACGCGGCTGTGGGATGAGTTGACGCATTCGCTGGGGGTGTCACCTCACCGGCTCCGGATCTCCGTGGACGAGAATGAAGGGCAATGGGGTAGCTGCGAGCTTTTCGAAACAGACGCTTTGTAGGTTAGGAATTGGTCTTTTAGTAATCTTCGTCGAGCCATCCGCCGATACATAGCGACCAACGCGCAGGCTAGTCGCGGGCGAATGCCGACGGGAGTCGATCGTAAACACGCTAGCACGCTGAAAGGAATTCACCGTGTCAGCTGACATGCGAAAGGCGGCAATTGTCTTAACCAGCATCCCCACCGAGGAGGCAGCCCTCCTCTTGGGCAAGCTCACGCCCAAACAGGTCGAATCGGTGTCAATCGAAATCGCCAAGTTAGGGCGGCTTAGCGGTGACGAACAAGAAATCGCCATTCGGGAATTCGGCGAGGCAAATCCCAATGCCCTAGCGGGTACGATTGGCGGGTTGGAACTGGCTAAGGAACTGCTTCAGAAGGCGTTTGGGGATAAATCCGCCCATAGTATCGAATCCGTTCAACAGTCGGTCGAGTCGCTACCGTTTGGGTTCCTGAAACGCGTCGACCCACAGAATCTGTTGACATTCATCAACGACGAACATCCCCAAACGATTGCCTTGATCCTTTCTCACCTGCCACCGTCCTATGGGGCTCAAGTCATTCACGGTCTGGCGCCGGAACGACAGCTCGCAGTCATACGTCGCATAGCACAAATGGGTCAGACGAACCCGGATGTAATCCAAGAAGTCGAGGAAGGTCTGGCGAATCGCATGTCTGCCGTTGTCAGTCAATCATTTGCGAACGCGGGCGGGGTGGCTCACGTGGCTGAAATCTTGAATATATCCGATCGGTCCACAGAGCGTTTACTGCTGGAAAACCTCGCTCAGGACGATACGGATCTGGTGGAAGAAATACGTCGGCGGATGTTCGTTTTTGAAGACGTGTCCAAGTTCGCGGATAAGGACATCCAAACCATTCTTAAGAATGTGGAAACGTCGCAATGGGCTATGGCTCTCAAAGGCGCCAGCGAACCTCTCAAGCAGAAGGTGTTGGGGAACATGTCGCAGCGCGCCGCTACCATGTTGCGGGAGGAAATGGAATATCTGGGCCCTGCACGCGTCTCCGAAGTCGAGGCCATCCAGCAACAAATTGTGGATGTTGTCCGCAAGCTGGAAGAATCTGCCGAAATCACCCGCGCGGGCGGCGGCGGCGACGACCAATTCGTGCAATAGACTTCGTGGCCTCGCCAAACTGTGCCGCTGATTAGCCTACGGAGTTTGCGACGATAGCCAGTTAAACTTGTTCAGCCGCAAACCACTGCACGAAGCGGTCACAAGGTCATCCGTCCTGAAAACTTGGCGAGCGTCTTCCTGCTTTTGGCTAGCAACGCAGTGTCTAGAAAACAGTCAGTTTGCGGCGACTTTGCCGAACGAGTTAAATCTTCTCGATTTGCCGACCGTAGCGGTCGATCCGATTCTCAGGCAAATTCACATCGGGGGGATTATTCCATGAAGAGAACATTTTTCGTGCTATCAGCTACCTTGATCGGCTTTCTGATAGGTGGCGGGCCGAGTTGGGCACAGGGCGAGCCAGTTGCTCCGATTGTGAGCCCATCGATGATACCTGTTCCGGAAGATTACATGTCGCCGACTGCATTCGGAATACCGATCAGTTACGCGCCAGAGGGCGGCGAAGGCGGTGGAGGCGGAGGAGGTTGCGGAGTCGGCTCGTGCTGCGCAACAGGTGGCTGCGGTTCGCCCGGCTGCTCCCAATGCTGCGAGTCCGGATATACCAATCGATTTTCCATCTTCGGCGAATTCTTATACTTGCGAGCGCGCGACGTAGAAGTCGCTTGGGCCGAGCCAATCGACGGTCCAATCGTCGCCCCAGGTCCGGCATTTCCCATTCAAATCGGTCGCGTGGCCACTGCGGACATGGACAACCAGCCCGGTTTTCGCGTCGGTTTCTCCTACAATCCCGATTGCTGCACCAGCATCACTGGAACTTACACACAGTGGGAGGGTAGCACGAATGACACGATCGGAACGGGTGCCCCGAATGTCATTCGTTCACTGGTTTCACATCCCGGTACAGCGACAGCAGCACAGAACTTTTTGCTCGGCCGAGCTCAGTACAACATGAGCCTGGACCTAGTGGACCTCGACTTGCACACTCTGGTGGAATACTGCAGCGACTATCAGTTCGGATATGTGATGGGTGTGCGTTGGGGTCAAACTGAACAGACATTTCAAGCGAATTTTGCTGGCACGGGCACCGAGTCGGTTTTTACCGACTTGGATTTCTACGGTGTTGGCGTTAAAGCAGGATTGGAAGGCGAGCGATGGATCGGTCGTCAGCTTAGCGTGCATGCCAAGCTGCTGGGCAGCCTAATCCCCGGTGAGTTCCGCGCCGACTACCGCCAAAGCCAAAGTTTTGATCCGACCGTAGTCACAGCCAGCTGGAAAGCCGGAAGAATCGTACCGGTTGTGGATTTGGAATTTGGAACCAGTTGGACGAACCAGTGCGACACCTGGAAGGTGACGGCTGGTTATATGTACTCCGCCTGGTTCAACTCGGTTCAAACCGATGAATGGATTCAAGCGGTTCGCACCAGCAACTTCGTGGGCCTCTCCGATACCATGACGTTCGATGGTTTGGTCGCCCGCGTCGAAGCGAAGTTCTAGTCCGGCTGGAAAAGTCGGCCCGCTGTGATGCCCAATGCCGATCTGGTTCGCCAGATCGGCGTTGTTTTTTCTTGGGCGGATGTTCTTGGATGAACATCACTACAGTCGGCTGGGGCTGGCAGGGTAGGACTGGCCTGCGCAGTTTGGTCATGTCAATAGAAATTGCATTTATCCTATTTTTGTTCCTCGACAGAATTGCGACAGCGTTGTGCTTGTAAGCAGGATGGACGTTCCTGTATTCGGGGCGAAGCCCCAGCAGATCATCCAGCC
>JANNPR010000487.1:0-3935 GCA_031400345.1 Planctomycetota bacterium
ATCTACCCTTCGAATCGCCGGAACATGCCACGACGATTGATGGTACGACGCTCACCTTCAAAGCGGCAGGACCGGCCATCATTTTTCACGAAGAGGTTCGAGCCGCAGAACCGCCGGCCGAGAAAACCCCGATCCTCATCAGCGAAAACGTCTTTCGCCGCGACAATCGCTATCGCACGCTTAACAACGAACAAGTTGACAATTTTGTAACCGCCGAGTTCGTTACGCAAAAGGTTTATGGTGCTCAGGTCGTGGTCACGAACCCCACCTCTTCTCGCCAGCGTCTAGATGTCTTAACCCAAGTACCGGTGGGAGCCATCCCAGTGCTCGGTGGCATGTACACCAATAACGTGCCCGTCGTATTGGAACCGTTCCATTCTCAAACGCTGGAGTACTACTTTTATTTTCCGATGCCAGGTGAATTCGCACACTATCCCGTGCATATCTCGAAGGAACAAAACCTGGTGGCGAGCGCCACTCCATTTCAGTTCACAGTCGTCGAGAAGGCGACTCAGATCGACCGAGAGTCGTGGGAATACATATCGCAGCGAGGCACCAATGATGAGGTGCTCAACTTCCTAAAACGGGAGAATCTGAACCGAGCCAACCTGGACCGGATCGCGTTCCGGATGCGAGATCGCGCCTTCTTCTTGGCCGTTACCGATATTCTGCGGTCGCGACACGCCTACAACCATACGCTCTGGTCCTATGGCTTACGTCACAATGTTGCTCCGACCGTGAATGAGTATCTGCAACATCGTGATGATTTCATCGCCCAATGCGGATTGCATCTGCGAAGTCCTCTGTTGGCTATCGATGCCGTCGAAAGAAAGTTATACGAGCATTTGGAATATCGACCACTCGTGAACGCTAGGACACATCAACTCGGACGCCGCCGCCAGATCGTCAACGAACGACTGAATGAGCAATATCACCACATGTTGGAATTGCTCAGTTTCAAGCGACAGCTGCGTGATGAGGACTGGATGCAGGTAACGTATCACCTGTTGGTGCAAGATCGCATCGAAGAGGCGCTCGATGTTTTCGCTCGTGTGGACGCCAACCGAGTCGCCACGAAGATTCAGTACGATTACTTGGCTGCGTACGTCGACATGTTTTCCGACACGCATGAATCGGCCCGTGGCATAGCCGAAAAGTACGTGGATCATCCTGTCGATAAGTGGCGAAATGCGTTTGCTTCGATCCGTAGCCAGTTAGATGAAATCGAGGGTGCCAAGCCCTCGGTTATCGATCCCGAAGACCGATTGCAGAAGCAAACCAAGTTAGCCGCGTCTCAACCGTCCCACAACTTCGAAATCGAAGGGAGGCAGATCACATTACATTATCAGAACTTGAACCAGGTAACGATTAACTACTACTTGATGGACGTCGAGCTGCTATTCAGCCGCAACCCATTTGTTCGAGATTTCTCTACAGGCTTTTCGTACATCCGGCCCAACCTAACCCAGTTGGTCGAGCTACCGGAGAAAAAGAACCATACGTCGCTGGCTCTACCGGATACGCTGCAAACCAACAATGTGCTCGTCGAAATTATCGGTGGGGGCATTTCGCAATCGCGGCCGTATTACTCGAACGCTTTGGTCATCCAGACCGAAGAGAACTACGGGCAACTGAAGGTCGCTCGCGTGGAGAATGCAGCGCCAATCGCTAAGGCATACGTCAAGGTTTACGCCAAACTAAACGACGGTCGCGTTGAGTTCTATAAGGACGGATACACCGACCATCGTGGGCGTTTCGATTACACGTCGCTGAGCACGAACATGTTAGAAAACGTTTCCAAGTTATCGGTATTGGTTATGGCGGACCAGTTCGGCGCCATGGTCCGTGAAATTTCGCCCCCAGCACGATAGGGGTGGCCTGCCACGTGTAGTGTGCCACTGGCGGACGACGAAATGGTGTTAACTGTTCCGTTGTGGCCTTTCGGCGTTCGGCCAGTGCCGAGCACCGTTTGAAAAAAATCTCCAGGGTAAGCTCCAAGGTCCAGGTCAAACTTAGCTGCTGCACTGGCTTGCCGACGAATGAAAATCTGCTGGCTGTCCTAGCGAACTCCGTCGGCTGCCAGTGGCACCCTAGCGCGTTGCGACGGTCGTGATCCCATCAGTGTTGATCAGCGGCGATCCGTGTTCCTGTACCTTCTTAGCCTTGTGAGGGACGCGCTGCTGGCTTCTCACACACCATCCACAAACTGTCGCTGATGGGCGAGCGATCTTGGATTCGGCAGCGGACCAGAGACAGACCTGCCTTGGCCACCATTTGGCGCAGAGACGTTGCCGTGAAATAGTTGACATGATCGGGGAAACGGAACCCGCACCATTGCGACCCGCGGAACCGTCGATTCAACGATTCGAAATTCGGCACTTTTAGAATGAGCCGACCGCAGGGGCGAAGCACGCGGTATGCCTGTGAGAGAACCTGCTGCGGTTGCACTTCGTGTTCCAAAAACGAAATCATCGTGATGCCAGCGAAAAAACCTTCATCGAATCGATGGAGGCCGCTGAGCGCATCCGCATTTTCAACTCGTCCACCTCTGTTACGAACCGCTTCATTGGCAGACGTGGCAATGGCCGCTTCAATTTCAATTCCGTACGGCACACAGTCCGGTGGAAGTCGTAACAGCAAGTTACCGTAGCTGCATCCCACGTCCAACACGGGACCTTTGTGGACGTATCGTCGAATCAGGTCGATGGCTTTGTCGCGGCGAAGGTATCGGCGTCGCAGCGATTTCCAGGTGGTGCTCAACTTATGCACCATGGGTTCGGCACTGCGACGAGCGGCCTCTTCCGAGCTGTGGCTCTTGGTCCAACCGAGATCACTGATCAACTCATCGTAGCTGGGCGCATTTTCTAAATAGACGAATTGGCAACTTCGACAGTCCTTGATCCGCCATTCTTTGCGGCTATAGGGCGAGCCCTTTTCGGCTGCGTTATCATGCCCACAGGCGGGGCAAGAACGTAACGATTGCGAACCTGTCGATGGTTGGGATTCGCAATGCTCGGAGGAGTCAAGAGTTAGAAACGGCCTTGAGTCTTTGACCATATGGATTTCCAGAATCACTTCCGTCGGGCGGTCCGTAGCTCGGGATCGGTAACTCGCGCGATAACGGTAACGACGAACGGATTGGGTCGAATTCGTCGTTCACAGTTAACGACGGCTATCTCTTCCCATTGAATCGGTAGGGTTCCAGGCGTATTGCCCCACGACCGGCCTCGGCCGTTAATTCGAGTTTCCGGCGTGTCGACGATGTGCCGGTCAAAACAGAAGTAGTCGATATCGGACGGAAATTGATCTCGCGAGGTCGGCCAGGGAAGCTCGGGTATCGTCTTGCCGTAGAAGTACACGAATCGATGGTCGGCCGGACCGAAGCTCACAAGTGATTCCGGACTTGGCAGTTTACTCTGAGCCTCCGCCATAGCGCGTCGCGGGTCATTCCAGATCCGGCTGTTGACGTTAATCACCACACCCGTCTGAATGAGTCCGACAAGCGCGCAGAACGTCAGTAATACATAGCGAGCGCGGTTCTCCCGAGCACCCCGGCCGTGCGACCATAAAAATGCCCCGATTGCGGCGGCTAGAATCGAGAAGACAATTGCAAATCCAGCGGGCTGAGCAATCTTTAGCAACGGGCCCAACGGGACCAATCCCGCAGCTAGGACAACGATGGCTGCGACAAACGCCACCAACGCCGATGCGGAAACACTTCGATTCCACCAACGTCGTACCCGCGAATCGGCAGCCGACTGCACGCAACATTCCAAAATAGCCGCCAATAGAACCGCGATTAGTGGATAGAGCGGCATGAAATAACGCCCCCGCGCCATGGATGCGAACCACACGCTGGGATATGTCAGCCCTACCGCGAGCATGATGAACAGCGTCAGAGGTCGGTGCCCTGCCAGGGACCGGCGAACCTCGGG
>JANNPR010000497.1:0-5533 GCA_031400345.1 Planctomycetota bacterium
GTTTCGCCCAGCCATCCTGCTCGCTCCGCTTCAGCTCGCCGAGGTAAGCCACGACGCGCTGTCGAGACCCCTTGGCCGTCCGATACGATTCGACCAGATCCCAATAGGTATGTCGTTTGCCATTCTTTCGACGTTCGCACCGCCGCAAAAACATGCGAGCACTCCTTCGCCCCAGTCGCTCGCAGCATCCCACAGATTCGGACCATTTCAAGAGAGTAGGTCTTCACTACATTGCGATCGGCGACTTCTTGTCACACGGCGATTAGACTTAGGTGCGATTCAGACCGGAAAAAGTCGAAAATCACTGCCAACTCCGTAACCTAGGTTAACTGCATGGCGCAATGCCGCGATCCACATTGACATACACCAACCCGAAGCGCAAGCAAGGAAATTCGGTCGGCGTCTCGCTGACGCATTGCGCAATCAGAAAGCTCGGCGAAGCGTAGTTCGCCGATGGCGATCGACGACTATCCTCGTGCCTGGACTACCAGCTTGCGAAAAGTGGCACGGAGCGACTTGTGCATTTGGCGGGCAAACTCGCGGTTGAGGTTTTGGATCACGATCAATTCCACGACATCGGCCAGGTCGCGATGCATGCGACGAGAATTTCCGAGTCCGCAAGCCAATTTGGCTTCAATCAACCGCGCCAGAGTAAGCACCGGCAAGCCTTCGATCTCAGTCTTTGTTTCCGGAACGGCCGGGTCAGGAAGCCGGACTTCGCTATCCCGGCCGGCGCGGTCGCCTTCGAGCAGGAATTGCACCGGCATGCCGGTGGGTGAACGAAATTCCGCATGCTCGGCCGACCACGTGAATCCGGCGTTCTCCAAAGCCTCGCGAACGCGTGACTGATCGGCGCGACGAACGATCAAATCCAGATCAACCGTGTTGCGTTGGTAGCCATGCAGACAAACCACCACGCCATGGAGGATTGCGTGTGGTACGTTCGACTTTCGCAGTATGGTATGGCAATCGACCGCAGTCTCCCAAAGCGTGCGATTTTCCAGCATGCGATAGGCCTCTTGTGCTGTCGTCATGGCACTGTTCGTCGTTAATGCAGTCTGGGGGCGAGATTATCGGGAATCGAATGTGCGGGCCTTCGCAAAGTTGCTTGAGTTTGATGGAACCTACTCAGTGAACTTACGCTGCGCAACTTTATCCGCCGTTGGGAAATCATCGGGTATGGGCAGCGTGACCTTCCCCGTCGCGGCCCACTCCGCGCCACGCTGCAAAGAGATGATAAAGCCGACGCACTCGTGCGAATAATCGGCGTGCCCCATGGGTGTGTGGAAAACTCGTCCCTTGCCATACTGCACCGTGAAAATCATTGGTTCGTGGCGGCTGGATCCACCCTTCCTCTTGTCGGCATAGGCCGTGGCCAGGATGTGAATGTTTTCAGCCGGTCCACGGAGAAGGTCGTACAACTCATCTTGAGCATGCATCCATTCGCGGGGCATGCCTTTGGTGATCGGATGGTCGGCATCGCGAACAATCACTTGAAATGGATGTTGCGCGCCGTGATTCCCGCCACGTCCTTTAGCAGAATCCCGCACTATTTTTCCAGAGTCATCGAGGTACACGTACGGACCGCTTTTCTCATTACGGTTATCCCATCCTCCTAATCCGATGATCTCGTTGTACTCCTTCCAGTTTCCGAACGAGTTATTGGCCGCATGCACCACGACGAATCCGCCACCATCTTTGACATAGTTCACAAACGCCGTTTGAGTCTCCATCGGCCACGGCGCTCCGTTGTAGTTGGAAACAACGACATCGTATTTAGAAAAATCGGGCTTGAAAGTCTCATCGGTTCCTTTGGCAGCGGTTCTCGCAATGTCCACGGTAAACAAGCCTGTTTCCTCAAGATACTTTTTCATCATCTGACTGGTCTTCGGCCAGGTAGCATGATTATTCTGGCCTTCGATAATCAGCGTTTTCAGCGTCGGTTCGGCGGCCGCGGACGTCGAATGAATTTTGGGTAGTAGGAGGGCACACAAAACAAGATAGCGAATCATCGCGTGTCTCCTTCGAGCAAGCAAATAAGAACCTCTAACAATGGAACTCAACCGTTCTGGAGAATCTGACAAGTGGATGAGGACGAGAACCAATTAATTTAACGATACTAGCTCCGGGCCTACGTGCTCGATATTCACGTTTCCGAATAGTGTATGTGAATTGGAATCGTATACCGTGACCGGAAGGAAATGCCCGGCCAGTCGTGGCGATCCATCGAATACCACTATGCGATCGCAATGCGTGCGTCCAGTAAGTTGTAAAATAGGTCCGTCATCATGCCGTCGAGTTGCCAGCTTGCTTGGTCCTTCAACCAACACCTCCACACTACGGCCGAGGAAGCGTTGATTATCCTCCTCGCAAATCTCGTTTTGCAGCGCCAACAGTTCGTTGTTTCTCCGCTGTTTAATGACCTCGGGCACGTCATCGCAAAGTAGTTCCGCACCTTTCGTCCCCGGTCGAACGCTGTACTTGAAAATGAAGCTATTCTTGAAGCGGCTTTCACGCATTAGATTCATCGTCAGTTCGAAGTCTTCGTCCGTTTCACCGCTAAATCCCACGATGAAATCGCTAGATACAGCTGCATCTGGGACAATTGCCCGAATTCGACCCATCATCTCACGGTACTCTTCGACCGTGTACCCTCGTTTCATACGCTGCAGAATCGGATTGGAACCACTTTGTGCCGGGACATGCAAGTAAGGCGAGCATTTCGGTAGATTACGAACGGCCTGCAACAGATCGTCCGTCATGTCTTTGGGAAAATTAGTCACAAACTTCAACCGCTTGATGCCATCGATCTCGTGCAACTTCGCCAGCAAGTCCGACAATCGAGTCGTCTGATTCCCGTCGCGAAATCGATAACTGTTAACGGTTTGTCCAAGCAAAGTAATCTCAACGCAACCTTGATCCGCCAAAATACGTGCTTCTGAAACGATGTGCTCAGGTGAACGTCCTTGCTCCGGACCGCGAGTCATCGGGACAACACAATACGTACAGAACTTGTCACATCCGAATTGGATTCGAAGATAAGCCTGAAAGGGCGTGGGTCTCATGGACGGATCACGCAGCGGATCGAACGACTCGTGGCTGCGTCGGATTTCCTCCAACGTGCCATCCTTACGTCCTAAGCTAACCGCTAACTGTTTTCCCGCGCCGGCTTTCACCTGTTCGATCAAATCGGGTACGCGATGCAATTGACCGGGCCCCACCACGATGTCAACGTAGGGAGCTCGTTCGAAAACGAGCCGTTGATCTTTTTGCGCCATGCATCCTAAAACCCCCACCACCTTCTCTGGGTGGCTCTTTTTCAAGCGTTTCATAGCGCCCAATTGGCTATAGGTTTTCTCTTCGGCATGCTCGCGTACGCTACAGGTGTTGAAGAGTATTGCGTCCGCCAGCTGAGGATCTCGAACGAGTTCGAACCCGTGTTGTCGTAAGTTGGCAACCACCATCTCACTGTCCAGCACATTCATCTGACAGCCGACGGTTTCGATATATAAGCGTTTCTTCATGGACCGTCACTCAGGACCTTAAGCGGCCCGCGGGTTACGAAGTTTTTCTTTTAGTTCTTTCTTACGAGCTTTCTTACGTTCCATTTCCTGGCGGTGTCGTTCTTGCTCGGCCTGAACGCTAAGTTGTCGAACGATTTCGTCGCGTCGCCGCTTCATCATACTTACGAAGGTCGAGAGGGCGATAAAGGCGACAATAAGGAACAGAACGATCTCGCTTTCCTTCATAGAAAACATATCTTGGCTCCTGGCATCCCTCGCGCTGTAGTAGGCATACTCCGTCTGCCGTAGATGGACGGCTTCACGGAGTGTTCCTGCATACCGCTGCCGTTTCTGGAACGGCGGACATCTTAGCACGACAGTGAAACCTTGAGTGAGGGGAAATTGCTAGGATTCTTGCGGCTAGAGAGCAGGAACAGCGCAAAAACAAGGGCTTCAAGCCGTTGCATTGGTTTGAAGCCCTTGTTCACGACAAGTGTGACACTCGCATCCTCAGCATGCGACACTCAAATCCGCCGAAGCGGCTGGGGACCAATGACCTTACTTGTCACCTTCTTTGCTGGGGCTGAAGAGGCTCTCGAAGGCCACGTTCGTCCTAGGATCCGTAGTCGCGGGTTTAGGAGCGGGTTTGCCGGCTTCTGCACCGTTCCCCTCCCCACCAGATTGCAACAAGGGAAAGCTGGAAACCAAGGTTCGATCCTTCTCCGCTGCCATCGCTTGCAATGCTTCTGGTCGATACCGCACTTCCGAGTCCTGGAATGTACGGAAGCCCGTGCCGGCCGGGATTAGGTGTCCAAGAATCACGTTTTCCTTTAAACCGACTAAGTTGTCGATTTTGCCAGCCAGAGCCGCCTCAGTAAGCACTTTCGTTGTTTCTTGGAAACTGGCGGCCGAGATAAAGCTTGAACTTTGCACCGACGCCTTTGTAATTCCGAGCAATTGAGTACTCGCTGTCGCGGATTTGGGACGAGAACCCTTAGCGGGTCCCCCACCGAGCGCGGCAATCTGGGCGTTGACTTGCTCCAAGGCCTCTTTGGGAACAATCGTGCCGCTGACGAATTCGCTATCCCCCTTCTCCGTAATCTTGACGCATTTGGCCAATTCCTGATTGACCGTACGGAATTCGAAACGATCCATATCGAGTCCAGGTAGCAAATTGGTGTCGCCGGGATTCTCGATACGGACTTTCCGTAACATCCTCGCGACGATGATTTCAATATGCTTATCGTTGATATCCACGCGTTGGCTGCGATAAACGCTTTGGATTTCATGCAGCAGATATTGTTGCACTGCTTCTTCACCAGAAATGCGCAGGATATCATGCGGCACTAACGGACCATCCACCAAGGCATGACCAGCCTTTACTGAATCGCCCGAGTGCACCATGAATCGTTTGCCGTGTGGTACTAAGTGCTCTCGTTCAATGCCGCTTTCGCTACGGACAACGATCGTCCGTTTGCCACGCCGCTTCTCACCAAGAATCTCGACGGTTCCGTCCACCTCGGCGATGACTGCGGGGTCTTTTGGCTTACGAGCTTCAAAAATTTCTGTCACGCGGGGCAGGCCACCGGTGATATCGGAAACGCCAGCGGCTTCGCGGGGAGTTTCGGCCAAAACCGTGCCGGCCGCTATAACTTTGCCCTCCAGAACCACAATGTGTGCGCGTTCAGGCAAGTAATATACGTCGAGCGGTTTTCCGTCCGAATCCTCGAGCACAATCTGTGGGTGCAATTCACCCTTGTGGTCCATGATGAGACGTCGGATATGACCGCTGGGGTCCTTTTCCATCCGCATCGTCTCGCCTTCAACCACATCTTCGTAACGGGCCTTTCCGGAGACTTCTGCGAGAATGGGAATGCTATGCGGGTTCCATTGGCAGAGAATTTGGCCAGTCTTAACCTCTTGGTTTTCCTGGACCAAAAGCACCGCACCGGTTGGGACGTCGTATTTTTCAAGCTCGCGGCCCTTCGGGTCCAACAGCGATATTTCGCCGTTACGAGTCAAGACGACGT
>JANNPR010000295.1:0-2156 GCA_031400345.1 Planctomycetota bacterium
GTAGGCGAGGTGCCCCACAGCCGCAGGCGCCAAAGTTCTTTGCCGTCCCGAAGCCCAAGGCAAATAACATACAGCTCGTGTTGAGATTTCCCCTCAGCCGCGGTCAGATAGAGGCGATCGCCCCAGATCACCGGACTGGAGACACCGCCAGCAGGCAGTTCGATCTTCCAACGCAGACCCGATTCCGCCGACCATTTCACCGGTAGGCCCGTTTCGGAGCTGACAGCGTTCCTCTGCGGTCCGCGCCACTGGCACCAATTTTCGCCGACAGCGGAAGTGGTCCATAACAGGACAATCCCGGCGAGTATGCTTGTCAGGACCGGCCCATGGGTGGTGCGGCGAAGGTTCATACGGTGAATTCCTGGCAAAACAAGTCGGGAACCATTGGACGGATCGGTGACATCCTCAACTAGCAACAATGCTTTTCTAGTATGACGTGCTACCCTGAACTCTGACCCCTGCACCTAGCACCTTCATCTGGGCAGTAAATTGCGGAATTCTGCGGCTCCGCCTGTGTCATCGGTAAATCGCAATTGAAATGTCCAGTTGTTGGGAACCTCTGGGCTGACGTGCTTCGGCCCCTGACAAATTTTTACCAGCACTCGGTTGAGACCCTTTAGCAGTTGGATCGGGGTGACGAAGCGGTCCAGCCGCGTCCCATTGAGCCACTGTTCCCGGGCCAGTATCTGGCGTCCATTCATCCACACGCTCAAGTTGTCATCGGCACTGCAACGGAGCTGCGCCTGCTGTTCGCGTGGCGAATCAAGTTCGACGTAGGCATACCCGACTGCCTCGCTCTCCGCACCGATCGCCTGCACCAAGTTGACTTCTCCCAGCGAGTTGGATGTCTCGTGCAGTTTCCAGTGGAGTTTGCGTCCTTCAACAGTTTCGTATTGAGCCGATAAATCGACTTGTTTCTCGGGCGGGAATTCTGCGCGAAAACCGCTCGTCTGCTCGGCGGGAAACGGGCCCACCAGCCACCAGCGGGTGATGAATCCCATGTGGGTGATGGGATCCATGTCCTGTCCAACGCTTTTCAATTTCGTTACGGCCAACAGAACCTGGTCACTGTCTCGAGCATATCGAAAACCTCGTTCATAAAACTCGCGCGCGGGTTCGCTGCGTTGCTCGTTCTTGGCCAGGTCGCCCAATTGCAATACATGGTCCACTGCGTCCCGTCGGAATTCGACATCGTCCAACCAGATTGGCATCAGCTGTGCCCGAATTGCTGGTTCGAGCTGTTCGAGTAGCCCGAGCCCTAATCGGCGGGCACGACCGTTGCGTTGAGAATCGCGTACGAATTCTTCAATCGCTGACCTTGGCAATGGAGAATCCGAGCGGGAGAGCTCGCGGTCCGCGATAGCATCGAAGGCAGTACGATACCAGTTTGCCGCTACGATATTCGTGGTGTCCATGGCGACCAGTAGGCGCGGCAGAATGTCCGCTCCTTGTTGTGCCAACTGATCACGAGCTCGCCGCGCTTCTCGTGATCCTGCGGCGCCGGACCCCACTTTACCGATGTCGCCGATGGCTTGGTCCACCGGGTCTTCCGCCGAGGCTCGTAGGGGAATCCACAGCAGCATGGTCAGAAGCGGCACAGTTATCGTTTTCAACCGGGTCCTCCTTAGTGGTTACTTTGGAATTCGATATGAGCAACACTAAAATTCGCGAGTTAGGGTTCAATAATCCGGACCTAGACTCTTGCTACCTCGCGACCGCGCCCACGGCCTTATTAAGTGCCGGCATCAGCTCGTTGGCGAACAGTTCCATGCTGTGCAACCAAGATCGTTTGTCGTCCCAGTCGTAGCTCATTAGGATTAGCGTGCCGAAGTGGCCGGTCTCTTCGGTTAGCTCCAGGAGCCGGCGAAGGACTTCGTCGACATCGCCGGCAATGATCTGCTCGGTCATCAGAAAATCGAGATTGCATTCGGAATCCGGCATATCGAGATCACGTTTGTACATCCGCCGGCCAAGTCCTTTGTCGAACAATCGTCCGATGTACTCGTAATTCTGACCGAGCGAATTCGAGCGGGCTCGGCGGACCGCCTCTTGGGTCGTATCTGCCAGGAAAATGGAGCGGCAGATCTTCCATTGCGAACGATCTGGTTCGCGGCTCGCTGCCTGTGCCGCCGTCGCGTACGTCTGCCATTGGTCGG
>JANNPR010000587.1:0-4244 GCA_031400345.1 Planctomycetota bacterium
AGCGAGAGCGAGAGTACGAGGTTCCAAAATCGATACGTTGCCAGTGCGTTCGGCTGAGCAGTATAGCCATCCCCATCGCGAAAAATACGCCGTGCCCCCCTACAAACTGCATTTCACGAACACTATCATGCGAACCTTTCCCGCATTCCAACTGCCACGTGGATTGCTCAGCGAATGGTCATCTGCTGCATTGGATTTAGGCGAATGTGGCCGTTGGGTGAGCCGAGTTCCGACCAGCTTAGTACGCCCAAGTACGCAACAGTCAATAGGTTAGAGGAAATGCCACTCTGCGGCCCGTAGGTTGCGATGGCGGGCGGGTGCAAATGTTCTGGCGAGACAGGTCTTCCAGTCAACACCACGTGAGAACGAATTGGTGCGAAAGAATGAATTGGCACGTGAGAACGAATTGTCACGTGTGCCGGACTCCGACCTGTGGAGCATTTTGCGAGTACACGTTTCTGGGCGTCCGCCTTGTATTGAGCGGGCGCGAAAATCGTCCTTCTGGTTGTAAGCATTATTGAAAAAGGGGAGACAAGTGAAGCCAAAAGAAGTGCTGGCCCTGTGTCGAGAAAAGGATGTCAAGGCGGTCGATATGCGGTTCATGGATTTTCCGGGAACCTGGCAACATTTCACGATTCCTGTAAGCCACTTGAAAGAAGACACTTTCGAAGATGGTCTTGGATTCGATGGGTCGAGCATCCGCGGCTGGCAAGCGATTAACGAAAGCGACATGCTGGTGGTTCCCCAGCCCGAAACGGCGTTCCTCGACCCGTTTACCGCGTTACCAACGTTGGTGATGATCTGTAACATCCAGGATCCGATCACCCGGGAGGATTACAGCAGAGACCCTCGGAATATCGCTAGAAAAACGGTTAACTACCTTAAGAGCACCGGGATCGGGGACACGGCCTTTATTGGACCGGAAGCGGAATTCTTCATCTTTGACGATGTCCGCTACGACCAGAATTCGCACGAAGGCTACTATCATGTTGATAGTATCGAGGGCGAGTGGAATCGTGGCCGTGTTGAAAACCCAAACCTTGGTAACAAACTTCGTTACAAAGAGGGCTATTTCCCGGTCCCACCAGCCGATCAGCTCATGGACATCCGCAACGAAATGATGCAAACGCTCATCGACTGCGGGATCGATGTCGAAGCCCAGCATCATGAAGTGGCAACCGGCGGTCAATGCGAAATTGACATGCGGTTCCAGCCACTGGTGAAAATGGCGGACTATGTTTTGATCTACAAATACGTTCTGAAAAATGTTGCCCGTAAGCACAACAGGACGGTTACGTTCATGCCGAAGCCGTTATTTGGAGACAACGGGTCGGGTATGCACACGCACTTTTCCATTTGGAAGGAAGGCCAGCCTCTTTTCGCGGGCGGTGGCTACGCGGGGCTGAGCGAAATGGCGATTTACTCCATCGGTGGTGTGCTCAAGCATGCTCCTGCATTATTGGCTTTCTGCAACCCGACAACCAACAGCTACAAGCGATTGGTTCCGGGCTATGAAGCACCTGTGAATCTGGCCTACTCGCAACGAAATCGTTCGGCTTGCTGCCGAATTCCAATGTACAGTGCCAGTCCCAAGGCCAAACGCGTGGAATTCCGTTGCCCGGACCCCAGCTGCAATCCGTATTTGGCCTTTTCAGCCATCATGATGGCGGCTTTGGACGGGATTCAAAACAAGATTCATCCAGGCGAACCACTCGACAAGGACTTGTACGATCTGGAGCCGGAAGAACGGAAGAAGGTCCCGCAGACACCAGGTTCGCTCGACGAAGTATTGGATGCGCTGCAGAAGGATAACGAGTTCCTGCTCCGCGGAGACGTATTTACAAAGGACGTGATCGATACCTGGATCCATTACAAGCGAGTCAAAGAAGCGGATGCCGTTCGATTGCGACCACACCCGTACGAATTCTGCTTGTACTATGATATTTAGGGTTGAAATCTTCGTCTGAATTTGCCCTGTTAAGATTGGAACCGGGCCGGAGAATTAAATCTCCGGTCCGTTTTTTTTGGGGTGGCACGACCCTGACGAAGGGAGCCCAAGCGACCAAGGAAGGGCGTTGCGTGCGCAGCCACGCCCTTCGACAACTCGTTCCTCGCTTTGTAGTAGGCACACTCCGTGTGCCGTAACGGCACACGGAGTGTGCCTCCTACGACCGATGGCACGACCCTAGCAGACGAGTCTAAGCGACCAAGGAACGGCGTGGCGCGCTCAGCCACGCCCTTCGACAACTCGTTCCTCGTGTTTCAGGGACGTGCCACCCAAGCAGGGGCGTGCCACCCAGGCAGGGATGTGCCACCCAGTTTTCCGATTCACCGCTTTGAATACTGTTCCCGAAAAAGTTCCAGCTCGCGACAGAGGTCGTCGCACTTCTGGGCCAGGTTGTGGCGAGTCTCCGCCACCGCATGTAACCGTTCGCATAACAAACTGATGTTGCTATTGAGCAGCCACGTTAAGTCATCGCGCGCAGATAAGCGAACGTCCGAGTAGGCACCCAGAAGTTGCTCGATTCGCTCGCTCCTTTCGTGTGCATCACGCAGATCCGCGATGAGCTCGCTAAGGTGCATCCCGATTCCCAACAGCTGAACCGTGGGCGAAAATGGTTCAAATGGAGAAGTGAAACGTCGGGGAGCTACGTAACTTCGTTTCCAAGTCGAAGGACTTAGGGATTCCCTAGCGGCATCTTCTTGATCTGCCAAACGTCCCGGGACAGCGGGGTCCGTTTCGATTTGACTCGAAGGTCCGAATACCGTTTCCGAGTCTTCAAAGTCAGGTTGCTCGATCTCCCATTCCTCTCGCGTTGGATATAAGGAAAATGGAAAATCCCAGTCCATGTGACTGCCATCTAAGAACCAGAACGCCGGTCCAAACTCACCGCTCGCCATCGCCTGGCAAATAGGGCAGTCGTCATCGATCAGGCAATCGTGACCGTTGCTCGCACTGGGTAATCGCATTCGTTCACGATCGGTCACCTGAATGGGACTCATCCCACAGAAGTCGTCGTCAGGTGTATGAAGCCATTCTTGCTGAAATTGTTTCAGATAGTCTGTTTCTCTGTGAATGTCGACATTCGTTTGACCCATCAGCCGTTCCCAACACTCGTGCAGCAGGCTGCGCATAAAATCGTAGTAAACAACGATTTCGTGCAACCCAAAGCCACTGAAGTTGTACGCCCACGACTCTCGAGCCACGGCCGGAGGCGACTCGTTGATGAGAGACCAGCGCGTGGCCTGATTCTGTAAATCGGAATCGATTTGAGGCTGACGAGCCAGCAGGATTTCGCGAGGAGACGTACCCTGCAAATCATGGCGTGGACTCATCAGCCACTGCGCGTGGACGCTGCGAATGATCGCCATCATGGATTCATGCTGGTGCGCCGAGTCCAACTGGTTTAACGGCATTGCGGACCACTGACGATGCAATTCCGTCACGATAAAATCGGCTACTTCGTGATAGAGCACTTGGCGGGCGTCAAACTTTGGTTGGGATGCTCTCTGCCGACGGCGTTCTGCCGCATGAATGATCCAGTCCTCGAGCGTCGATAGAAACATCCAATCGTTTGACACATCGCAAGGTATCTGAATCCCAGTCAACGAATTGCCGTCGTGAAAAGAAACGGTCCCGGAGTGGGCCAGCTCGAACGCAGAGGTCTGACAGGCCAATAGTCGCGCGGGCAGATCGATAAACGCCAGGCCAGCGTCGCTCGCCTGGTGGCATAGCCCCGGATGGAAACCAGCGAAAGGCGGCGATTCCTTCGCGTGTTTCCGATATCGTCCTAGGGCCAGTTCCAAATCTTCGATCGTATCGGGATCGGCGGAAAGGGCCGCAATGGTTTGGTCCACCACAGACCAATGAACGCGCCCGTAAATGGCTCTTGCTCCATCGATAAGTGTCAGCGTCATTTCGTTCATCATCACGTCCTTTCGTGCTAGCCCAAAGATGCATGTCCTTAACAGCGTCAATAACAATACCACTCTATAGAGTGGTATTGTATGCGAAGTTAATGGAACTGCAACGGCAAACGGTCGGCTGGGAGCGGGGCCGATTTCGGGTGGCACGCCATGAGGATGCGAGGAACGAGGAGACGAAGGGCGTGTGACCTGGCGCAAGACCTGTGATCTGGTAAATCGCAATGCTGTGACACAGTCGATATTTTCTCGGCCATGTGCTTGGCCAATTCGCAAGCCCTTCTCGGGTTCACACGCCCTGCGACGCTCGTTCCTCGCGT
>JANNPR010000602.1:0-3178 GCA_031400345.1 Planctomycetota bacterium
GGCCGTCAAATCGTCGAAACGCACGCCGTTGACGATGACCGAGCCAAAGCCCGCAATGCGGCCCGACGAGAAGGTCTGCACTGTGCCGCCAGTGCCACCGGTATCGACGCCTCCGCCACCGCCTCCGCAGCCGGCTATGAGGGCTGCGCTGAAAGCGACCGCCAGCGCGCGCAAGGCGCGCCCGAGGTGAAAGGACTGAAATGTGAGCATCTGGATCTCCTCTGTGGGTTGGTTCAAGGTTTGGAAACTGGGGTGGGGACCCTGCCGGGTGGGCTCATCATCCCCGCGGCATAGGCGTACATGCCGATGCGAAGCCGTTGGTCTTGCGGCCTGCCTGCGGCGCGGTCTTCGTCGATCAGTTGTTGCATCCCCGGCGCGAGGTTCTGGACAATCACTTGCCACTGCTTCGCCACCAGCGGGCGCAACTGCTCGATGGACTGCGTCGACAGCTCGTCGGCGAACAGCGCCTGCTCAAGGTGGCGCGGTGTCTGCGAAAGCACGTTCGTGACCGCCGCAGTGAGGTGATCACCAACGTTGGCGCCGAGAAAGCCGAACATGCGCAACTCGTCGCCCTGCGGCACGAAGGTTTCTCGCAGCAACTCGACCGTGTCAGCGGCGTCGTTGACCGTCGCCAGGCCGAGACGGCAGAGCTCCTCGAGCAGGGTGCGCGGATGAACGTCGCGGGTGACCGACTGCGCCAGGCTCTCGAAGCTCGGCCACGGTCCCCGGCGTGGCAGGCGCTTTGGGTCGGCGCCGCTGCCACGCAGCCGCGGATCGCTCAGCCAGCGTGTGAACACCTCTGTGGCGGGCGAACGCCGTTTCGTTGGCGTGACCGCGTCGGTCTGTTTCACGCGCCGCGTGACTTCGCGCCGGTCCAAACCGGTTGCTGCGCTGATGCGGCTGACAGCGCGATGGGCAGAGACGCCGACGTGGGCTGCGAGCGCGGCGTCGACCAGCGCAGTCTTCAGCAGATCGTCGATCTTCCCGTAATGCACGCCGCGCGCCACGGCGAGCGCGGCTAGCGGCGTCAGCACCGCGCTGCAAGCCGCCAGCAGGTCAGCGTGCACGCCCGACTCGGCAGGTGGCGAGTCTTCACCTTGTATTCGAAGAGTCAAGTTAAATCATCCATGTGCCCTGTAAATGTGCAATTTACACATTTGTAAGGCAAGCGGTGTTACAAACATTTGCACCTTCGGCGGGGTCGGGCTTTGCAGGCTCAGAATTCGGAATTCGGGAATTCGGGGTCAGGTCAAGGCTGCGGGGTCAGGTCTTGCTTCTTGCCTTATCCGGCCTTCTTCCCCCTGAGCAGCCTTGGGGGTGGCGTCATCAGTTCCCGATGGCATCGAAAGACCGCATGCTCTCGATATTGATGGCGATGGTGCGCGTGCTGTTCAAAAACGAAAACAACATGGCCATTCTGCTTGGTGAACGTATAGGGCACCCCGCTTTCGCAGCCAGGGGTAGAGTGATGAATGCTTTGCCTCGGAGCAACTTGGAGAGTCGGTCGAGCGACGCTGTCGAGGCCACCGGCAGCTTGAGGGCTGCGCGCTTTGTCGTGCTCGCTATAGCCAATAGATGGCATGATCCTGCCCGACTTCGATCTGGTCCCTGCACTTAAGAGACGCCCCGCCTGCGATGATCTTGGATTGCCGTAGGCCTTCCGTCAATCAGGGGGGTGGAATGAAGGACTGCCGATCCGTTGCGCCCGTCGTGGCTTCTGCGACGCATCGACTGTTGCCGCGAATCGAGAGGCTTGCATTCTGGCGTTTTAGGTCAGTCACCTGAGCAGGCTATTTGCACTCAGCCATGGCTGACGTTATGGCCTTGGGATAGCTCTGTCGATTGGAGGAAGGCCAGGCGATCGCAGACAAGTTGGGCAATGTCGGCGGCCGTTCGGTTTTTCGCATCGACATAGCCATCGATTCCAAAGATGCCTTTCACGTCACCGTCTGCAATGCGCACAAACATGATTTCGGCGTCGCGTCGTCTCTTGATTAACTCGCGAATTGCCCGGAATTCCAGACCGCACCAATTGTTCTCGTCATACTCTTTGCAGAGCACGACCAGCACCAGTTTGGCGTCGTCGTGGTAAAGCTTCTGTAGGTAGGTATCAAGGTTGGGGCGGGCAAGCTCGGCCTCGTAAAAGCGATCGTAAAAAACACGCGACTTCGAAAGTGCTGATGCTAATGCGTTGGCAATCTGTTCCACGAACTTTCGGTGCTCACCAGGAAACGAGAGTGCAACATCGAATCGTTTGGCCGTTGACGTTTTCGCTGCCCTACCGGAGTCAGCTGGGGCGACGATTTCCTCACCGGCCAGGCGTTCTCGCAGAATGCGGATGATTTCGCGGTGTGCCGTCACTCCGAACTTCATCAACCCATTGGCGGCAATGGCGCCAATTTTGACATTTTCGGAGAGTCGGTACCTGCAATGCTTGTAGTTGATTTGATGCGCCAGATCTAGATGAATAATCGGCTCGTTTTGGCCATCAAGTAAATCGTCAGGTCGATCGATCCGCTCGAGTTTGCCACCGAGCAGAATATAGACACCGGGGGTACTAAACTCTTCGTCCGTGGCATCGAATTCTGGCTTCCTTTGGTAGTCCAATTCGATCAAGCGGAAGAAAGGAAGCAAATCCACCCACAGATTACTTCTGTTCGCCAAGGGTCCAGTCGCAGTCCCATCCGGCCTCTTTCCAACGAGGAATGTGGACACGTTACAGATATGTTCCACGACACGAGAGCGAATCTTTCTATCAATAAACCCTTTCAGTTCAGCCCGCCGATCCGAGTCGTCGAGTGACCTTACGCAATCCGAGTAACTGAAAGACAGCACCGCGGTTTCCTTGAGGCATAAAAGACTTGCCGTCCGCCTGCGCTGCAGTGAAAACGCCAGTTCACCCACGAGCTCACCGGGTCGAATCCTGAAATCTGGTTTTCTAAGGTTTTCGTCACTTGAGACGCCAGGCGGCAAGTAGCCACCTATTTCACCACGAAGGATCAGGAACATTGTTTTTCCTTCGTCACCGGCTTGGCAAAGAACGTCCCCCTTATTTCGTTCCATCAATTGCATTCCGCGAACATATTGCTCGCCATATTCTCGGTCACGAAGCAACTCGCTGATTAAATTGTCGCTGCTTAGAAAACCGGCTCCGCCAGACGCTAGTTCTCGAAGGGCG
>JANNPR010000616.1:0-4144 GCA_031400345.1 Planctomycetota bacterium
GAAGATTTACCTCGCTATGCGTTCCGGGCCGACAAAGTCGTTGAATCCATCGCTGACCTCAGTCATGCTCAGCTGTTTCTCGATTTTTCGCCAGATAGTTCGCTGATGGCCGTACGGTAGGGTGGGCCATAGTGGTCCGTCTATATCAGAATGATGGATCGGGGTGCCACTACTATGAAACGCGACGTGGACTGTCATAAGCAAGTCACTATGTTGCGTTTCAAGCAGTGCCTGCCCATAGAATCGACTGATTTATCCAGGCCATTGGAAGCTTCACACTGCTCGGAACGATGGCAGCCTGTCTCGTGGTGCCGCGCCCGTCTCGTTCTGAGCAGAAGGAGGCACCCCGACCCACCAACCTGAACCCTGAACCCCAAACCCGGACGGCGTCGCACGTTGACGTTCGTTACGTGGCCGCGTAGCTTAACAGGAGAACGGTGCGGCTTACCCTTCAAGAATCCGAAGAGGTTCCTGCCATCTTCCATTCCCAGTTTGCGGTGATGTTGAGCGTGGTCGGTGTTGGCATGCTGCCTGGAGCATTGCGCGCTGGGGACGCAAAGCCGTTGGAATACAATCGGGACGTGCGGCCAATTCTTTCTGACAAGTGCTTTCGGTGCCACGGCCCCGATGCCGCAGCAAGGCAAGCGGACTTGAGGCTGGATATCCGTGATGCGGCGGTCGCCAAACGCGATCATGGTGCAGCGATTGTGCCCGGCAGTATCACCGCAGGAGAACTCATTCGCCGCATTTCGTCGACCGTCGAAGAGGAACGCATGCCGCCGGCCGCCTCTGGCCTGGTATTATCCGCAGCGGATGTCGATGTGCTGCGACGATGGGTTGCGGGAGGTGCAGACTATCAAAGTCATTGGTCGTTGTTGCCTCCGCGATGGGGTCGCCTCCCCGAAACCCGTCAGTTCACATGGCCTCGCAACGCAATTGACTCTTTCGTGCTGGCAAGACTCGAACAGGAAAACGTACCCCCATCATCCGAGTTGAACCGAGAAACATTGTTGCGGCGACTGTCTTTCGATATCACCGGTCTCCCGCCAACTCTTTCTGAGTTAACCGAGTTTCTGTCGGATGCCAGCCCGGCCGCATACGATCGAACGATCGACCGCCTTCTTGCTTCGCCTCGCTATGGCGAAGAAATGGCGCGAGACTGGCTCGATGCGGCGCGATATGCCGATACGAACGGCTATTTCTCCGACCTGGAGCGGAAAGCTTGGGCATGGCGAGACTGGGTCATCCATGCTTACAACGCCAATATGCCTTTCGATCAATTCACCATCGAACAATTGGCAGGCGATTTGCTGCCGGCCCCGACCATTCAACAGCGAATCGCCACCGGTTTCCATCGCAATCAAATGGTGACCAACGAAAGCGGTGTCATCGAGGAGGAATATAGAACGGAATACGTTGTGGACCGAGTCGACACCACGGCCACAGTCTGGTTGGGACTCAGCGTCGGCTGCGCTCGCTGTCACGACCACAAGTACGATCCAATCTCGCAACGCGAGTACTACCAGTTGTTCGCGTTTTTTAACAGCATTCAAGAATCCGGGTTGGTGACTGCAGCCAATCCGCCGCCCCTCATTGAAATTCCAACGGCCGAACAAGTGGTCGAGCTGGCGCGATTGCAGTCACAGCGCCAGCAGGCAGAAAAGAACTTCGCGCCGCTTATGGGTCCGCTACAGCAAGATCAGGAAAAATGGGCTAACGATGCCGCTCTGACCTTGCCGCCTTTGTCGAGTGACTCACTGGTGGCACACTACGATCTTAATGATCGATTGAGTAATTCGGTAGACGATCAGCACCATGCTCAGTCCGAAGGTAATTTACGATACGACACCGGACTGCTAGGACAGGCTGCGATATTCGACGGCACTCAGCACTTGGAACTTCCGGCCGAATTGTCGCTGGATAGTGACTCACCCTGGAGTGTGGCTGTGTGGCTGAAGGCAGAGGGTTCTCTCGGGTGTGTACTTTCAAAGATTGAACCCCAGGGCAATCGGCGCGGGTTCGAAGTGATCTGGCAAAAAGGCCGACTGCAAGTCAATCTGGTTCATCGTTGGGGCAGTCAAGCCCTTGAAGTCATGACCAAGGAACCCGTCCTGGGAACGGATTGGCATTATGTCGTCATCAGCTACGACGGTTCCCGGCGCGCTGGCGGGCTCAAGGTTTTCATGGACGGGGAGTCCGCGAATGCAACCATCGAACGAGATTCACTTATCTCGGATAAACCCGAAGTAACGACGACTGCCAACTCCGAGCCATGGCGAATCGGTCGCCGGGACTCGGGACTTGGCTTTTATGGAAAACTAGACGAACTGAGAATCTTGCGGCGCACGATTGGACCCGACGAGGCCCGCTCGTGGTACTGGAATGAACTACTCCATGGAATCTTGGCTACGGCGCCGGAGAAGCGAACTGTGCGACAGAACCGGCAGTTGTCTGATTACTACGTCGACCATTTTGCGGATGCACCGACCAAAAATGCCTATGCTGGCTTGGAAGTGGCGAAGCAAGCAGAGGAACAATTCAAATCGGGTGTGGCGACGACGTTGGTCGTGCAGGAAATGGCTCAGCCCCGCGCGACAACAATATTGCTTCGGGGCCAGTACGATCAGCCCGGGGAACCGGCCCAAGCGGGCGTTCCGTCCTGCCTGCCACCGCTTGCGGAAAATACACCTGTCAATCGATTGGGATTGGCACAATGGCTCGTTTCTCGTTCGCATCCATTGACTGCCCGCGTAACAGTCAATCGTCTATGGCAACATTGTTTCGGCGAGGGGCTGGTGGCCACAGTAAATGACTTCGGTGCTCAAGGCGAACCGCCCACTCACCCAGAACTGCTTGATTGGCTGGCGGTGCGTTTCATGGAAACCGGCTGGGATGTCAAGCAACTCACGCGGCTAATTGCCATGAGTTCCACATACCGCCAGTCGGCGGGTTTATCGGCAGAGTCACTCCAGAAAGACTCACAAAATCGGTTGCTGTCGCGCGGCGCGAGGTTTCGGTTGCCTGCTGAAAACATTCGCGATCAAGCGTTGGCGGTATCCGGCTTGCTTATCGAACGGACTGGCGGACGGAGCGTCAAGCCCTATCAGCCCTCTGGCTTGTGGGAGGCCGTTTCGTACAACGGTGACCAAACCTACGAACAAGACCATGGCCCAGGTTTGTGGCGCCGCAGTTTATACACCTACTGGAAGCGACAAGCTCCACCGGCGGCGATATTGTCCTTTGATGGGCCAACTCGAGAGACGTGCGTGGTGCGACGCTCCCGAACGAACACCCCACTACAGGCGCTCGCGCTACTGAATGACGTGACCCACATTGAGGCGGCGCGCGAGTTGGCAGCTCGCACAATGCGGGACGGTGGTCCTTCGATTGATGACCGCATGCGATTCGCCTTTCGCACTGCGACTTCACGTGTTCCCGAACCGGACGAAATTGAATTGCTACGGCAGCTTTTTGAGCGCCAGCTTGAACGATTTGCGGTCGACTCGCGGCGGGCGAGTGCGTTAGTGGAGGTCGGTGAATCGATCGCCGGCCGAGAACTGAATCCCCTTGAACTTGCCTCCTGGACAATTATTTGCCAGACGCTGTTAAACTTAGATGAAACGATTACGCGGCCATAAACATGTGCCCTAACTTGGGTGGCACGTCCCTGACGCCAGAGCCTAAGCGACCAGCCCGGGGCAAACCATATGATGGATCCTGCCGCTACCATAATCCACGAAGCCCTGCATCAAACTCGCCGGCACTTCTTCGGCCGAGCCGCTAGTGGCTTGGGAACTGCCGTCCTGGCGCATTTGTTTGGACCTTCCGCAGCAGCCACCGATCCCGGCGTTTCGCCGAATACCGACCAAGGAAGCCTCACGGCGACGCACTTCCCCGCCCGGGCCAAACGGGTAATTTATCTGTTCATGCACGGTGGCCCATCGCAACTCGATTTGTTTGACCACAAGCCGGGGCTTGAGAAGCAACATGGTCTGGAACTTCCAGACTCCGTTCGCGGTTCGCAGCGACTCACGGGTATGACCAGCAATCAAAAGTCATTCCCGGTAACTCGTTCGATCTTCAAATTTGCCCGCCATGGCGGTTGTGGTGCTTGGGTCAGCGAGTTGTTACCCCACACGGCGGG
>JANNPR010000617.1:0-3211 GCA_031400345.1 Planctomycetota bacterium
GGGTAGTACACCTTGCGAGTCACCCCAACGCGGCCTGTTTAATTCATTGATGACGAGCAGCACATCGTTCGGGGCAATAAAACTGTCGTTGCTCACGTCCAAGGACTTACTTGAGTTGTGCCAGGGGAACGACGGGGTGCCGACCGCCACATCGATCGATGAAAGTGCGCTTAGGTCCCCATCCGAATCTTGGACCTGGACACTGACCGTTGACGTCGCCGGACCATTACCAAACGCCACGTCGAAGCTGCCTTCGCCCGTGGCCGAAGTGAACACTACATTACTAACAATCCCCACGGAGCCGCCCGTCGTCGACACCAACGTGAATGCGTCGACGCCCGGATCGAGCGTCGTAAACGTGTAATGTTTTGTCGCGCCATTGTTGGCGGTTGCCGGACCATTCAACGTCACCGCAGGCGCAACATTTCCCACCAACACATCTATTTTCGACTCGTTACTTAGCGCACCGTCCGAATCCTTAAGCTGCACAAGGACCGTGGAGGTTGCGGGCCCGTCGCCGAACTGGACGTCGAAACTGCCTGTTCCCGTGGCCGAATTGAACGCAACGTTGCTCACCGTGCCCGAGGAACCACCGGTCGTGGTCACGATCGTGAATGTGTCCGCACCCGGATCGACAGTGGTAAAAGTGTAACGCCTGGTCTGCCCTTCATTCGCGAGGTTCGGCCCGATCAATGTTATCACCGGTGCGACGTTGTTGACTGTCAACGTAAACGTGACATTGCTGGTGGCGCTATGACTATCGACGGCGGTGATGGTCACTATCTGGCTTTGGATGGGACCCGAGGTTGGGGTGAACGACCAACTCCAGCTGCCGCTGTTGCCACTCGTAGGCGGAGCAATGGTGCCGACGCTCGCAGTGATCGTTATGTCGTCGTTCACATCCACATCGGTAAAGGAGCCGGAATTTGTGGTCTGTGACCCTTCATCGACGACCACCGTCGCGTTGTTCACAAATACGGCCGGATTCTGGTTTTCATAGGCGCCAATATCGACCGTTGTGTTCACGGGCCGAGTAAATCCACGCTGATCGGTAGACGGGGCACCTGTGTTCTTTCCTGCGTTGAGGGCGTTACTGCCCCTTTCCAGAGCGTGGGTGAATGTTGGGCCCCCGTTGTCAGCCAAAGAGTCAAGTTTAGGGTCTGAGCTACTGACGATACCCCCTAAAAAGCCATCGTTTTTCTCGATCAGGTTGTGATCACCCGATGTCGTCGTGTCTCCGCCATTGATGGTGTCGTCGAGAAAGTCTTTCGAGAAACCCTGGGAGTTGGCCACGATGGTATTGGTGAGTTGAGCCGTCCCGGTTGAATTGTCGCCCAGGTTGTAAATCCCGCCACCCCCCTGGTTGGCGGTGTTATTTGAGAATGTGCCATTTAAGACGGTTATCGTCCCGTTATAGTTGAAGATGCCGCCGCCCATACCTTGGCCGGCAGTTGCACCGATTCCGCCGGCAGTGCCACCGATCGCTTGATTGCCAGAGATCGTGCTGTTGATCACATCGACATTTCCGCCGTCGTTGAATATTGCTCCACCGAAACCGCCACCGCCACCTCCTGCGGCGATACTGTTCGTCGTACCATCGCCACCGTCACCGGCGCCGAATCCGCCAGTCCCCCCAATGCCAAAAAAGCCGCTGCTGGACCCCCCTCCTCCTCCACCGCCACCGCCGAATCCACCCTTGCCGCCGTTGCCACCAATTCCTCCACTGCCGTTGAAGCCCCCACCTCCGCCGCCGCCGCCGAAGGAACCGTCGCCGCCATCGCCGCCGAAACCACCGCTGCCGAAGCCAACCGCTCCTCCTTGGCCACCACGAGCTTGGTTGTCGGCCAGTACGCTATTTTCGATCGTCAAACTGCCTTCGTTCGCAATGGCTCCACCCAACCCGGCTCCACCGCCTCCGCCTGGATTTCCGCCGAAGCCTCCCATGGCACGACCCCCGCTGAGGGTCACGTTGCGCAGCGTCAAATCGCCAAAAGACGGAATGTGAAACAGCCGCATATCTTCCGCAACACTTTTCCGCGCTATCGTGATACCTTCGTCCGAATTGCCGACGATCGTAATGTCACTGCCGATCCGCAGTGCGGAAACGCCATACGTGTTATCTCCCACGATGGAAAGGAAAATCGTTTTCCCAGCAAGACTTGCGTCGAATGTGATTGTGTCGGCAGCACTTCCCGCTTGTGAGCCATCCACAGATGAATTCGTATTTGCGGCCAAAATTGCTTCCCGCAAAGTCACTCGCGAGTCCACTGTTAAATTATCAGACAGACTGGTGACGTTGATGACCGCCAACAGTTTTCGGTCTTCCAAGTGCTCAAAAGTTAGCTGCCGCAATGACTTATGACATGTGCGCTGGGGATCCTTACGCACGATTTTCCGTGACGGGCGGTGACGTTGGAAGAACGACATAACTCGGGGCCTTTTACCAGATACTGTCTCGATTGATGCTGCCGAGACCTTACGGGAACAATTCCTGTTCCCTTACAAAAACACGACCCACATACAGTTCGTCGTGGATGCTTTAAAGCAGAATTATAATTCGACGTCACGGCAGGTGATTTTGTCCCATACAAAAAAGGCCAATTAGCCGATTTTCGCTCGTTTCAACCGTAAATTGCGGCGGATTTACTGCCGTTTCACGTCTCAACACCGGCGTTTTCGACCGATGAAGTGCGTGTCCGGTCGCCCCGAGTTTGTTTTTTTTACGTTTCCCGGCTTTAGTGTATTCGGGGCAAAAAGCCCCAGCAGATCGCTCAGCCAAGGCCAAGTCGCGGTCTCAGCAGGCAGAGACACGTCACTTGTTTGATTCAGACAACCGGAATTAAGCCATGTCGGAATTAAAGCCATGTCACAATCTCTTTCCTCGTGTGGTTGCACCTTGTGCCGCAGCCCTCCCAAATGAAGCCGCGGTCTATTTCGGCCTCGTTTTCCCGCCGATCGAGTAACACGCTTGTTGCTCGGCCGAGGATGGGATTGTTTGACGTCAACCCAGTGCCGCGCTCGCGGCTGACGCCGCGATCTTGCACTGGGCTGGATGATCTGCTGGGGCTTCGCCCCGAATACAGGAACGTCCATCCTGCTTACAAGCACCACGCGCTGTCGCAATTCGGTCGAGGAACAAAAATAGGATTAATGCAATTTCTATTGCATGACCAAACTGCGAGACCCAGAGTAAGCCGTTTGGTGATGGATC
>JANNPR010000678.1:0-8520 GCA_031400345.1 Planctomycetota bacterium
ACTCATCGAAGGAGTGAATGCGGGCCGACAACATCAAGTGCTGCTCGGGGTAACCGGGTCTGGTAAGACTTTTACCATGGCCAACATAATTCTCAATTTTCAGCGGCCTGCTTTAGTCGTGTCGCATAACAAGACGTTAGCAGCTCAGCTCTATTCGGAATTCAAAGCATTCTTTCCGCGGAATGCGGTGCACTACTTTGTCAGCTATTACGACTACTACCAACCTGAAGCCTATATCCCGCAACGTGACATTTACATCGAAAAAGACGCCTCCATCAATCAAGAATTGGACCGACTAAGGTTAGCTACGACCAGTGCGTTAGTTAGTCGCCGTGACGTGATTATTGTTGCAAGCGTATCCAGCATTTATGGGTTGGGGTCGCCTGAGGACTACAAGTCGATGATGGTGGGTCTGCGTCGAGGGGAGACGATTGATCGTGACCAGCTCTTAAGGAAGTTCGTGGACATTCTGTACGACCGTAATGACATAGGTTTCGAACGTAGCAAGTTTCGTGTGCGAGGCGACTGCGTAGAGATTTGGCCCGCGTACGAAGAGTTTGCTTATCGTATCGAATTTTGGGGAGACGAGATTGACCAACTCGCCATGATCAATCCAACCAGCGGCGAAACAATTCATCAACAGGAACAAATCTATATTTACCCCGCCAAGCATTTCGTGATGCCTGAAGACCGAATTCAATCGGCAGTCCAATCGATCCGCGATGAGTTAGACCAGCGCTTGGAACAATTGCGAGAACAAGGAAAGCTTCTCGAGGCCCAGCGGTTGAATGCCCGAACGCGATTCGATATTGAAATGCTGCTTGAGGCAGGTACTTGTCCTGGCATCGAGAACTACAGTCGCCCATTATCTGGCCGGCCTCCGGGTGCCCCTCCACATACCCTTTACGATTTTTTCCCCAAAGACTTTCTGTTGTTCGTAGACGAATCGCATGTTTCGGTTCCGCAAATTCGCGCCATGTTCGCAGGAGATCACAGTCGCAAGACAACTCTAGTTGAACATGGCTTTCGCCTGCCAAGTGCATTGGACAACCGTCCCCTCAAGTTTGAGGAATGGGAGCAAAAAGTTATTCAAGGGATATTCGTCTCTGCCACTCCGGGAGATTACGAATTGGAAAAAACGGGCGGCGAAGTCGTTGAACAGATAATTCGTCCGACTGGCCTGCTCGATCCAGTCATCGAAGTCATACCCGCCCAAGGGCAAGTACCGCATTTACTCGCAGAGGTCCGCGCTCGAACGGCCGTACACGAGCGAGTACTTGTTACCGCACTTACTAAGAGGCTCGCCGAAGATCTATCCAGTTACCTGAATGAGCAAGGAGTGGCATGCAAATGGCTACACAGCGAATTAAACGCATTTGAGCGGGTAGAACTTCTTCGCGATTTGCGCGAAGGACATTTCGACGTACTAGTGGGAGTGAATTTGTTGCGAGAAGGGCTGGATTTACCAGAAGTGTCAATGGTGGCCATTCTGGACGCCGACAAGGAAGGGTTTTTGCGCAGCGAAACATCCTTGATCCAAACAATTGGCCGATCGGCGCGCAACGTCAATGCAAAAGTCATCCTCTATGCGGATCGAGTTACTGATTCGATGCGCCGCGCAATCGAAGAAACTCGAAGGCGACGTACCTTGCAAGAAGCGTACAACACCGAACACGGCATCATTCCGGAAACGGTCAAGAAAACTATCCGAGCGGGAATCGAGGCGGAAGTTGCGGCGCACCGTGAAGCAAATGCCGCAGCCGGTATGAAAGACGAGGCCTCGTACGTCACAGTCGAATATCTAAACGAGCTGGAGGCAGAAATGCTTACGGCCGCCGAGTCGCTAGAATTTGAACGTGCAGCCACCATTCGTGACCGGATTCTCCAGTTGAAGAACTCGATCGGCGAAAAAGTGCCTGAGCCGGCGGCCAAACAATCGTCTCGCCGCGGTGGAAAAGGAATGCGGCAACGCATTCCGAAGCCAAAAAAATAATGAAACCTTGTCCTTGGTCATTAGTCATTGGTCAGTTGTTTCTTCCTTCCAATCCATCTAGTTCTTGTTCGTATCTGGGTGACACGACCCTGAGACGCGAGGAACCCGTTGTAGTAGGCACACACCCGGTGCCGTAACGGCACACGGAGTGTGCCTATCACATCGCGAGGAACGAGCGTCGAAAGGGCGTGGTGTGTCGGATGCGTGGATGATGGAATCAGCGATGTTGGAGTAACGATGATTGACAAAATTCGCTTTCGGCCCGAGCAAATTCATCAATCGGTGTTCATTGCTCCTGGGGCGATAGTTTTAGGAGACGTGACGATCGGTGCGGATTCGAGCGTTTGGTACAACGCAGTCATTCGTGGCGACTCGGATGCAATTCAGATTGGCATGCAAACTAATGTTCAAGACCTCTGCTTATTACATGCGGATGCCGGCTTTCCTTGTGTCATAGGGAATCGCGTGACGGTGGGGCATGCAGCCATCGTGCACGGAGCGACGGTAGAAGATGACGTTTTGGTTGGCATGAAGGCAGTTATCATGAACGGAGCACGGATTGGGACAGGCAGCATCATTGCTGTGGGAGCACTGATTACGGAGGGAACCGTTATCCCGCCTCGCTCAGTTGTCATGGGGAGTCCTGGCAAAATTCGCCGACAGGCCGAACCGAGCGACGGGGAACTTATTTGCCACGCAGCAGACCACTATGTCGAATATGCAAAGCTATTCCGCCAGGCAAGTGACAAGTGATCTGAACAAGAAATAAAAACGACCCTGATGAGGTCAGTTCATCAGAGCCGCGAATATCAGTCTGTCGATGGGTAACTAGCTCAATTCTTTTGCGGATTCACGGCACTCTTGTCGGCGGCGACAACCGCGGTGGCGATGCAGCACGCTTTGGCCCCATCGCCGAGATCCGTTTCGATTTGTATTTTCTGTTCGATCTTTGAGGGAGCGTCCCCGGCCGTAAATGTCACGGGAATCAAATGCAGTTTTTTTGCTTGATCCGTTACTTCGAATTCAAAGCATCCGTCCGGACAAGTAACCCGAGTCACCTTAAACGGTGACTTTCCTTGCACGACCAGCTGCCTAGTAACTTTCTGCCCAGGCGCTACGGTGCCCATCGTAAGTAGTGCGGGGCTAACTTGCACTGGAGGCACGATCCGCCCGATGACAGGCACGGTTAGTGCCAATTTCTGTTGGTCGGTTAAGATTGTCAATTGATCGTTCAAATAGCCTTCCGGGGCGCCCGGCTTAAGCCGAACCAACATGTCGTAAGTTACCCGTCCGGCTGTGCGTTGAGGTTCCGAAAGCTCGACTTCGAAATTTGGGTTGCCACTGCGAACGTCAGTGATCTTCCAGTCGGACCGACCGTGGAGGCTTACGCGTATCGTCTTCTGACGGGAACTGCCGACGTCAACTTCGCCTAGATCTACCTGACCCGGCTCAAACACGACATCACCGCGTATATTGCCTTCCACGCGCAACTGAACTTCCGCATAGAACGGCTTGTCGATTACCACTGTGATGGTAGCGCTACGTAAGCCCTCGAAGGTCCGCGTGTTAAAAACGGCAATGATAGCGCTTTTTTCCCAGGTTTTTAACGACTTCTTTTCAATCGATGGGGTTGTGCAGCCACAACTGGTTCGAACGTCGGCAACGTGCACGTCCTCTTCATAAATATTCTCGAATTCAAAGCGGAATTCGGTCTTTGCGCCTTTGGCGACAGTACCAAAATCATGGCGTGTCGTCTTGCCAAACATTTTGGTAGCCCAAGCCTGTGCTGCCGCTTGGCTTACACCGCTCAAAACGAGCAATATCGCGATTAAAAAACTGCGGCTCACGAAAAAATACCTCGTCATCAAAGGTAGGGACCGGCGTATCCAAACTCAGATCGCCAAGCCACTACCTATGGCTTGCGATAGGAATGTGGCAACCCCTTCCGGATACCCTCGACGAACTCTACGCCTACATTTAAATGCAGTCAACAAAATGCGGACATGGGAGATATTGCAGGCTATTCGGATACCGTCAATTGAACCAGATGAATTACTTAACACTATGTTAGCACTATTTTCTCTTGACAGGATCCCTATGTATAACCCATGTAACCGGCAGGGTTAACGCGTTACTGCTATTTTTCGGGTACGATGTTCTCAAAGCATTCACTTCCTGAACACCGTCGGGCAAGGAGACATTGATGTTAGGAACCGCATCCCAACTACGACATCCGAAAGGATTCCTTCTCCATGGTTTCCTCTACCTTTCGCTTGTTCCGGTTTTGGGTTGCACACCAATGGAATCAGCCTCGTCAGCGGTTAATAACAGCGCCGACGCCGAAACTGGCAGCAACAATAACACGGATAACAAGAACCAAGCCGTTATCCCGACATCGTCGGATAATCCCGATCGAACGGGACCTGAAACGCGGGTGCCCGGACCTTCAAATCCCAACGAGGCTGCGCAGGCCGCGGAAAAGAGTCCTGCCCGTGAGCCACCTCAAAAGCGAAAAACGTCTTCGGACGATAATCAGTCTGAAAACGCTCGGGGAGCCAGACATGCAAATGCAACGGAAAACGGCAAAGAGGTAGCCGATACTAAGAATGAGTTGATCTCCAAAAACCCATTTCCGATGCGTTATGATATCCCCGATTTCCCCAAGGATGTACCTTGGTTAAACACCGCAGGTCCATTGCGCAAACAGGATCTCCGCGGCAAGTTTGTGCTTCTCGATTTCTGGACTTATTGCTGCATTAACTGCATCCATATCTTGCCCGAACTAAAAAAACTGGAACGCGAGTTTCCGAACGAACTCATCGTGATCGGGGTGCACTCGGCGAAGTTCGACAACGAAAAGGACAACAAGAATATCGAAGAGGCGATATTACGCTATGAAATCGAGCATCCAGTGGTCAATGACTCGGACCATAACGTATGGGAAACCTACGGAATTAATAGTTGGCCCACGGTACTTTTAATCGATCCAGAAGGTTACCTGGTCTGGGGACGCAAGGCCGAAATTCAGTTCGAGGACGTTGCGCCTCTTCTGCGAACCGGCATTGAGTACTACCGTGAAAAGGGTTCCCTCGACTCCACGCCGATCCGGTTCGAGTTGCTGGCGCACCGCGACCAGAAAACACCGCTCCGATTCCCAGGGAAAGTGCTTGCTGACGAAAAATCGAACCGGTTGTTTATTGCAGACAGCAACCACAATCGAATCGTAATCACCGATTTGGACGGTAAGCTTCTAGACATTATTGGTGTCGGTTCTATTGGCAAGAATGACGGCGCGTTTGAAAAAGCAACGTTTGATCATCCGCAAGGGATGACACTGGCTGGAGATACACTTTACGTCGCGGACACGGAAAATCACCTGTTACGAAAGATTGATATCAAACAGCGGCGAGTGACCACGATCGCTGGAACAGGAGTTCAATCCCGCAACGCCTGGCCGGGAATTGAGGGACTCACGAGATTTGATCAACTGCCAGATCGGTTTGTGGGGAAACCCGCCACCACGGCACTTAATAGTCCGTGGGACTTGTGGGTCCATGAACACGACCTCTATATCGCAATGGCTGGACCTCATCAAATTTGGAAAATGCCCCTGGATGAATCCGAGATCGGACCGTATGCCGGGAATGGGCTCGAAGATATTGTCGACGGGCCATTGCTTCCGCGAGCACCGCAAGAACGCGGCTACGCGTCGTTTGCACAGCCAAGCGGCTTGTCATCCGATGGCGTATGGCTTTTTGTCGCGGATAGTGAAGGTAGTTCGATACGAGCCGTTCCTTTCGACCGCGATGAAGAAGTTCGCACCGTGATCGGTACTTCCCACCTTCCACACAGCCGCCTCTTCACGTTTGGCGACGTGGATGGTGAACCCAAAGATGCTCTGCTGCAACACGCATTGGGTGTGGCGTATCACGACAACAAGATTTATGTGACCGATACATACAACAACAAAATCAAAGAGGTCGATGCAAAAACCGGTGTAGTGAAAACATTGGCGGGAATGGGCAAGCCTGGGCTCGCAGATGAGCCAGCTCAATTCGACGAACCCGCCGGAATATCGCAAGCTAACGGACTGCTCTTTATCGCTGACACAAATAATCATGCGATACGTACGGTCGACTTAAAGACCGGAAAAGTAGCCACGCTAGCGATCGACGGGCTTACTTATCCGACACCAAAAGCGCAGCCAAAGAAGCCCGATTTCGCAAGCGCTGCCAAAGTCCGCGTGGCTCAAACCGTGGTTAAAGCGACAGAAGGCACGATCAAATTGTCTGTTCAACTTCAATTACCCGAGGGCTGGAAAATTAACGAGGATGCACCCAGCGGTTATTGGCTTGAAGCCGAATCGGAAACCGGGCCAATCGACCGCGGCAGCCTTGGCGAAAAGAAACTAGAAGGTGCGCAACCTGCCTTTGATATATCGATACCCGTGCGCGGGACCGGCGACGATACGATTACGGTCTCCATGCGATATTTTTACTGTCAAAAAGGGGGCGAGGGCCTCTGCAAAATAGGGTCCGTCGTCTGGAATGTACCCCTTCGGATGAGCAATGACGGCGCTTCGAATCTAATAAAGTTAGAGCATCAAGTTGATGCACGCTGATCTGATGCAAAGTGGCATCAGGATACACATACAATCTCGCGAGTATGCCGGATGCCGTCCAAGAAGAGCAAGAACGACGTGGTGTCTCAGGTTGTACGGGAATTGAAAAAGGAGTATGGCAACGCGGTCTGCGCACTACGTCACGATAATCCTTTTCAGTTGCTGATCGCGACGATTCTTTCCGCACAATGCACTGATGAACGAGTGAATCTGGTAACCAAAGATTTGTTTGTCAAACATCCGACTCCAGCCGATCTTGCCGCTTTACCGCTGTCCACTCTTGAAAAGGCGATTCAAAGCACGGGCTTCTTTCGCAACAAGGCAAAGAATATCCAAGCGTGCTGCCGCGCTCTGGCGGAACAGCATGGTGGAGAAATACCTAAGGATTTGGACCAGCTCGTGGCCTTGGCGGGCGTAGGTCGAAAGACGGCAAACGTGGTACTTGGGACCGCATTTGGAATCGCATCCGGAGTGGTGGTCGACACCCACGTTCACCGAATAACGCGCAGGCTAGGATTAACCACTCAAGATGATCCTGTGAAGATCGAGCGTGATTTGATAAGACTTCTGCCGCGCACGGAATGGATTCAGTTTTCTCATCGCATTATCCACCACGGGCGTCGCATCTGCAAAGCTCGTAAACCCGCGTGCGAAGAGTGCGTCTTGAAGTACCTCTGTCCGCGGATCGGGGTCAAGCTTTCCTCAAGTAGATAAAGCTCTTTCCCAACCGTCCGCCATAGTTCCCGGCAGTGATGCGGATCAATCCGGGTGTAGAAATCGAAGCGTCGATTGCCGCGTGAGTGGCTCTAGCAACTGTCTCCAGGTCGCATCCATTAATCACGATTTCCATGATTGACTGGACGTCGTCCGGCACTTGGGACGCGTCACCTAGTTTGCTTTTCAAAGTAGGACAGTATTGTTCATAGGTACTTGCAAAGAGGAATTTGTAGCGACTACCGGCTTTCGAAGCGCTGGCGGCCACTCCTCCGGGAAATGGTGTGATCGTTCCTGGTGTAAGAGAGACCGCGGCCGCAGCCCGTTCCGCAGCGCTTATTGCGGCGTCGACCGTTCGCCCCATAAACCAAAGATTTCCACCCATGATACCATCACGAAAACCGAATCGACGGTCTAAGACGAATTCACCTCCCATGAGAGGAATCACCCATACAGCGCGACCGTGACGTCGGTCTCGAAATTGATAACCGTCACCAAAGAAAGCGATTTTACGACCCAACTTAAAATAGGTATCCGTGTCCAACAAGTTAAAACAGGCAGTCGTCGGACACGTTAAAACGTTTTGGCTAATCCGTGCCAACAAAGATCGTTCCAGCGCAGAAACACGGTCCTTGCGAAAACGGGGAACGTGAAACTGTAGGACGGCTCCCGGTCGACCATCGGGAGTTACCAACGCGTCCGAGTCTTTTTTCGAGTTTGACTCGATGAACCGGTCCACGCCTGCTTCGCAGTCGCACATGATTGTGCTTGAGGCATGGCCCGTGACGGCATGGACGGCGTGTTCCAACCAGTGTCGGTCTCGGGCGGTTACGAGGATCTCAGCGTAAATGCTCCGAAACGCTTCCGCGTAAGTGTCTTCGACGATCGAAAGAGTTAACGTCACTTGCCGCGGCCTAATCCCGGATATATGCCTTTTTCCGTAACAATCCTATCCATAAATACATCGTGCTCCTGCATCGGGATCTCTTCGAAGATTTGGCATTCGAACGCCAAGGCCACAAGAGGCGTTGTGGGACTGGCGAGTTCGAGGAGCTTGTCGTAGTAGCCTTTGCCATGGCCGGTGCGTGCGCCGCGTCGATCGAAGGCGACACCGGGGACCATAATTAGATCCAATTCGGAAACCGGAGTGTTCTTGACGGCTATGGATCGCAATTCCGCTCTCGGCTCCAGA
>JANNPR010000685.1:0-3429 GCA_031400345.1 Planctomycetota bacterium
TCGGCTCTGAGTTCCAACCCTCGGTTGGACGTCGACATATTGCGAGTCGATCTAGCTGCAGGGGAACGCATTACCATCGACATCGACACATCTGGAGTTCCGTTGGATTCCATTCTGCGTGTCTTCGATGCCACAGGCGCAGCGCTGGCCGTTAGTGATGACCGCCCGGCACCCGATGAAACCGTGTTTACGTTTGATCCGTACATTGATTTCACCGCGTCCGCCGCCGGCGCTTACTATATTGGCGTCAGCTCGTTCGCTAACTTCGCATACGATCCGAATGTGGCCGGGAGCGGCGCGTCGGCGTCTTCCACTGGTGACTACACCATCGAGATCCGCCGACCTGATAACCAAAGTATTGGTTTGAGATCCAACACCATTGAGCTGTCCGGGGATGGCAATACGGTTCGTGATCAGGGCCAAATCATCATACAGGGTAACCGCGTTTCCCGGTCGTCCCAGTTCGGCATCGTGGCCGATGCCGGTGATCGGAATCAAACGGATCTGGCTCCTTTAGCAGGTCAACTACCCCATGCTGGTTCTGTGCGGAATACTCGTGAAGTAAACAACCAGCGATTGGCACCGGGCGTCGTCATTACCAACAACATTGTGACTCGCAATCAGGGTGGTGGTATCCGCTTTAGTGGGGATGCCAACGCAGGCATGGCCGGACCGGTGCCATTCGGGCGTATTGTTAACAATACGATCGTCGGTGTCGCATTGGGCGTTCAGGTCGACGAGAATGCCCCCACAACGGCGGGAGTCGGCATTCAGGTTGACGAGAATGCCAGCCCAACGATTTTGAACAATATTCTGTCTACCTTGGCGTCTGCGATTCGAGTGGACGCGAGTTCTGCCTCGACTGTGATCGGCGGTTCGGTGTACCAGAATGCTCCGATCGAAGCGACCGTCGGGGCCGGGAGCAATGCAATTCTGTTGAATCCCACGGATCCGCTGTTCCTAAATCCTACTAAAGAAAACTTCTATCTAGTCGCGGGTGCGCGAGCGATCGACAGCGCTATTGATACCTTGCAAGACCGCCCGGCGCTGATAACAGTCAAGAGTCCGCTGGGTATTGGCCTGTCGCCAATCCTTTCGCCCAATCGTGATGCATTAGGACAGAAGCGCGTTGATGATCCTACGGTTTCCACGCCTCCGGGTTCCGGCTTTAGCGTATTCAAGGATCGAGGTGCTATAGATCGAGCTGATTTCTCCGGTCCAACTGCATCGCTCATCAATCCAAAGGACAATGACGCAGGCCGTTTAGACAGCGATGGGCGCGAGGGATTCCTCCAGCTTACAAACGTTATCCTGAATAATTTTTCCATTCAATTATTGGATGGTGTTGAACCTACAGATCCGGTTAACGGCGTCGGAGCGGACGATACCTCAGTTCGCGGAAACCGGATCTCTTTATTCCGCGACAGTAAGAAATTGATCGAAGGTCTTGATTACCGTTTCACGTACGATGCGACCAATAATATTATCCGCCTAACTCCTTTGGCGGGCATTTGGGAGCTGGATCACATTTACGAAATCTCGCTCTCGAATAGCGAAGGTTTCACGTTGACCGCCCCTAACGGAACAACGGTAGCAGAGGGTGCCCAATTTACCGTTACCGACAAACGCGGCAAGTCTGTCGTTTTTGAGTTTGACAGTGGTTACACGTTACAAGTCCCGGCAACCTATGCATTGCAAATACCGGCCACGGGCGGTGCTGCCCTCCGCGATGGGGAAACGATCACGATCGGGGATGGTATTCGAAACGTGATCTTCGAATTTGACAATAACGGTGCCGTCACTCTGGGTAACACGATCGTTCGATTCACCACGGCCGATTCCCCAAATGATATTGCAAATCAATTGGTTGCGGCGATTCAAGGCGCACGCCTTGGTTTGAGCCCGGCGAACATTGTTAATTTCACCGGACGAGCGGTCCACTTGGGTAGCAAAGTCAATCACACCGTCAATGTCGCCAACAGCTCGCTCGTGCTCACAGGGCAGGCCGGAGGAGTAGCGGACGGTGATACCTTCACGATCGACGATGGCACGAAGTTAGTCACATTTGAATTCAATGCTACAGGTGGTGTCCGTACGGGCAACATTGCGATCGATTTCAGCTTTTCGAATACTCATGAACAAATCGCAGATCTGATCGTCGCTGCCATTAAGCAAAGTGGGACTGGCCTCAATCCCACACACGAATTAAATAGCGACGGCCAGGTTCATATAGGTGGCACATCGCATCATGTCGTTGACGTGACCGGAAGCCGACTAACGCTCAGTGGCGTACCCGGAGCGACACCTGCTTTTGGTTTGCGAATTCCAACGCTTGGCGGCAAGATAAATGGGATCACGGACGGAGCAACCTTTATCGTCCGCAATGGAGCCACGGCCAAAACATTTGAATTCGATCGGGATAACCGTATCACGGCGGGCAACATTGCTATTACCTTCAACGCCACTACGACCACGCCGGACCAGTTGGCAAATTCCATAGCTGTGGCGATTCGCAACGCCGGCTTAAATCTCAGCCCGTCCAATTCCGGTTTTGGGATCGTCACCTTGGGTGGAACCGCAAATCACTCGGTAGACCTCACGAACTCGAAGCTCACCCAGCTAGGGCAACCTGGCGTTGACGCCGCAGTTCCGGTGCGGTTTGTACCAGGCACGGTTTACGTCGCTGGCGTGCCCGTGCGAGTCCCTCAATTCACCGAGGCTGAAATGGCTGCCTCGATTGCAGCGGCGATCAACTTAGCGGTCCAACAAGGTCGGCTAACGGACGTGGTTGCGACCGCCAGGGAAGGTGAAGTGCTGATATCCGGCGCGCAGACGATAACCGGCGTTACCACCGTGGCATCCTCGAGCATTCAAGACATTGCCGGCAACCGGTTGAAGCCCAACCGCTCGAACGGCGAAACTCGATTTACGATTCTAATTGGCAGTGGATTGGACTACGGCGACGCGCCCGCCCCGTACCCGACTTTGGAGGCCGCAAACGGAGCTCGGCATACTGCTGTGAATGGTTTCTCGCTCGGTGCATTTGTGGACGCTGAGGTCGATGGACAACCAACGGTTACCGCTGACGGCGATGATGTCGGAGGAATGGACGACGAAGATGGCGTCACGTTTGGCGCGTTAGCTCAAGGCTACGGCGGGACCGTTAGCGTGACCGCGTCAAGGCCTGGTCTATTAGACGCTTGGATCGACTTCAATGCGGACGGCGACTGGACCGACCCGGGTGAGCGGGTCGCCGACCATCTGGCCCTGCAAGCGGGTGTCAATCCCCATAAAATCTACCTCCACAACAATAACAAATCTCGCCAAGAGTTAATTTTTGCCATCGAATCTGGTTGCACCATTGTGGTGGATAACTGGCACGAGTTACACACTTTGGCAGAAATTGTCGAGACGGCAAATTTTGACTCT
>JANNPR010000686.1:0-1880 GCA_031400345.1 Planctomycetota bacterium
ACAATACTAACAGACAACTATTCGGGGCGAATCGTCACGTATCCCCATCAATTCGATTAGCGAAGATTAGTGTTCCCGATCTTCTTTCCCGCTCAAGGATTCCGGTCGGTAACGAACTTAGGACAGTCGAAGTAGTGCAAAAGCCGTTAAACCACCCGGGCAAGCCGGGTGGCGAAAGAATCACAGGCTCGGAGTGAGCCTACTACAACGAGGCCTCAGCGTATGAGAAAGCTCGCATCTTTTCTTGGCGTGTGGCTAGTAATCTGTAACACGTTGTTTTCTGTTGCCGCTGAGCCCAGTTGGCAAGCGACAGGAAAACTTGGAGCTGTCGCCACCGGAACGCCGCAAGCAGCAGACGCCGGACTGTCCGTGCTCCGCGGAGGCGGTAATGCCGTCGACGCGGCGGTCGCGACACTCCTGGTACTGAGTGTTACCGACCCGGGCAATTTCTGTTTCGGCGGTGAGGTCCCGATCATCGTGTACGATTCGCAACGCCGAGTAGTAGAAGTGCTTTGCGGACAAGGTGCCGCGCCACGATTGGCAACGTTGGAACATTTTCAAAAGAAAGGCGGCATGCCGCCAACGGGCACCGAGTTGGCGACAGTCCCCGGCGCGCTGGACGCCATGCTCGTCGCGCTCGACCGATATGGCACGATCTCCTTCGGTCAAGCTGCACAACCGATGCTGGACTCACTCGATCAAAAAAAGGACCCGACAAAGGACGCCTGGTGTATCGACCTCGCCAAAACGATTCGGGAACTCAGCGACGTTGAGAAACAATCGCCAGATCGGCGCCGAGGCTTACGTTTGATTGCGGATCACTTCTATCGTGGACCGATTGCTCGGCGACTTGATGCTTGGTCACGCACCCACGGCGGGTTGCTGCGCTACACTGATCTGGCCACACACATAACCCGCATCGAGGAGCCGGTGTCGATCGACTATCGCGGCCACACGATTCTTAAATGCGGCGTCTGGACTCAGGGTCCATGCTTGTTGGAAGCGTTGAAGCTGCTGGAAGGATTTGACGTGGCCAGCCTACAGCACAACAGTGCCGATGCCATCCATCTGTCGGCCGAATCGCTCAAGCTCGCGCTGGCCGACCGCGATCAGTATTACGCGGATCCTCTGTATGTGGATGTACCTTTACAGCAGCTGTTGTCAGAGGCGTATGCCGAGCGTCGCCGACCGTTAATCGACCTGCAACAAGCGTCGCTGGAAGTGCGCCCCGGTGATCCCATTGCCGGAAAACCATTAAAGTTGGCGAATGGCTCGACATCAGGGCCAACGGTCAGTGCCCGAGACACGACCACCTGTTTGGTGGCCGATCGCTGGGGAAATGTTGTCGCTGCCACGCCCAGCGGTTGGGGCGGAACGCTGGCTGGCAATACGGGGATCCAGTTGGGCTCACGGCTGCGTAGCCTAAATACCTGGCCGGGCCATCCCAATTGCATCGAACCCGGTAAGCGTCCGCGGATCACGCTGACCCCGACACTCGTTATGAAAGACGGACAACCACTCCTAGCGATCAGTGTGGCTGGCGGCGACTTGCAAGATCAAGTCTCGTTACAAGTGTTGCTGAACTGCCTCGACTTTCGGATGTCACCCAGCGACGCCGTTACGACTCCGCGTTTCAGCACCGCGCATCACACGGGTTCGTTCCTACAGCCGCCCCCAAAACTGGGAAGCTTAACAATCAACGAAGCGATGAGCCCCGTTACTATCGAAGCACTTCGATCCCGCGGGCACGAGGTGCAGTTGGTCAAAACGGCAATCGGAAATCCGTCCGCATTGTGGCTTGATGCGGCGTCCGGTGAGAAACAAGCCGTGGGCGATCCGGCGGCGAAGCGAGTAGCGGTCGCGTATTAGGAGTCGGCAGT
>JANNPR010000687.1:0-1080 GCA_031400345.1 Planctomycetota bacterium
ATCCGACGTGCGAACAACACATGCTACGGCTTGGCTGCTGCGGTGTGGACTCGCGACATCTCTAAGGCCCACGCGATTGCGAACCGTGTTCGAGCGGGCACGGTGTGGGTCAACTGTTACGATGTTTTTGACGCCGCCGCCCCCTTCGGAGGGTTCAAGCAATCCGGGATCGGCCGGGAACTTGGCGAATACGGCCTTGCCAATTATACCGAAGTCAAAACGGTCACCATTCGTATCTAGCGCCGAAGCGTTACTCAAGTTTTCCCTTTACTCCCGTTGGGCGGGCGGGGGGCTGCTAGCACTCGTTGGGGGTAGTGATGTTGACAGTTCGAGGTGGGTCTCTTAAAACGCCCGTCTTCGCAATCTGCCATACTGAAGCGGCCGGTAGCGATTTCGATCGCGCGCTCAGTCTCAATTCCGCAAGCGAAAGGCATCGTCATGAATCGATTGAACCCTTGGACGATGGACTCTGTAGATGCGCAAAACTGTTTCCGCGTCGACCAGGAGAACCACAACGAGTTTTTTTCGCCGGTGGTGCAGGTCTGCCTGATCCCTCAACACTACGAATCGAATTATGCCTATCCGCTCATCGTGTGGCTGCATCCCACAGACGCCGATGAGCGCCAACTTTGGGATGTCATGCCAGCCATCAGTGCTCGCAATTATGTGGCAGTTGCCCCGCGCGGCTTCGCACAAGATGGCTCGTCACGATGCGATTGGCCGCAGACACCTGATGGTATTCTGTACGCCGAGTGCGCCGTCGCTGAATGCATTGAACGAGTCACACAAAGATTCCATATCGCGCCCGAGCGCGTGTTTATTGCCGGAGCTGGCTCGGGTGGTACGATGGCTTTACGAGTCGGTCTCCTGAATCCGCTTCGTTTTGCCGGCCAGCGCGCATGCACGCGCTACACTAAGATGGGCTCCTCCGACCTCCTTATGTTCCAGGATCGAAAGGATGACAGCATCTCCTTCTATAAAGACCTTGTCGGCACCATAGTTCCCGAGCAATTCAGTAATGGGATTAAAAAAGTTCAGACTGAAATGGGACGCTGGATTCAAGCCCTGCTTCCTGATTTC
>JANNPR010000314.1:0-1397 GCA_031400345.1 Planctomycetota bacterium
ACTCGCGCAGTCAAGGACATGGTATTTAATCGAGACTACCGTAAATTTTGTCCTGAGCATCGGCCAAATCGGTTGCTTTGTTAGCAATGTCTTGCGCCAATCTTTGCTTATAGCGTTCGATTCGCTTCTCTGCCGCACCCGGTTTAAGGGGGATAGTTTTTTCACCGAACAATACTTGTTTTAGAAGTCGAAAACCAAATTGCATGAGCTTGATCTCATCATCGAACAATTCTTGCTTGAAACTTGGCTCTAATACAAACACTTCGTTAAAGCTCGGGCTGGAAACGAACTCGCGAAATCCGTCTAGATCATAACTCGCTAAATAAAACAATTCAAAGCTACGCTCTGATGGCTTACCGATGGTGGGCCCACCCGAGCGTTTTTTTAGAACGATTTGCCGCCACTCTCGATTCAATTCGTCATACTGCTCCACACCTTGTTCTTTGCGGTAGTCGCGTATGGTTTGCACTTTAGGTTCAAAATGCCCTAAACAATGGCTTTCTTTGACCACGAAGTAAGAATCCTCGTCAATCGGAGAGTCTTTTCTGCGCATGGAGACCATTCCCAGAGCGTAGTAGCGGCACGCAGCGGGTCGATTTTCGTAAACACCGCAACCCTCAGGCGTAAGATTTACGCAGGCCGTCGAATTTTCCTTGGTTTTCAGTTTTAGTCCGGGCATGCCTTGGCCGTCGAGTTCACTGTCGACGGTGTATTGGTCGATAAATTCTCGAGACGTCAAACCAAAATGATTTTTGAGGCGCAGAATATCGTAAGGCGTGAGCAGGATATCGATGTTCTCACAACACTTGTTAAAGCACGCGATGCCTTTGTGGCAATTGAATTGAATTTTATCGTCCAGGCCAAGCCGCACGGGAAGGATAGGACTTGAAGGAATGGGGGTGTCGTTGCTCATATCCGGCCTAGAGAAAAAAGGGGGACTGGATAGTATAAAGCATCCAGACCCCCTTAACGTTCAGTAAGTTTTAATCGCTAACCCAACGCTAGGGTTAGCGAAATCTACTTTAGTCTTTAATCAATTGTACGTACGGAACCTTACGCAAGGTCCACTTCTTGGTTTCCCTGTCGTACTTGGAATTCACGAAGCATTTCCAGTTTTCGTCATCGATGAAATTGTAATCCATGCGATAGTAGTAGCCAGGATAACGCGTTTCTTCACGGAATTGGATGTGCTTCATGTGGCACTCTGCCGCAATGATGCGATGGTAGTTTTCCCACGCGCGTAACAACTCGTGCAGATCCTTTGCGCGCATCTTGAGCGAATCTTCCTTAAGCATTTCCAATTTGCGCTCGCAGCTTTCCAGCATCTTGGCGTTGGTCTGGTAGAAGGTCGAGGTGCCCGCGCAATACTCGTCCATGATTTTCTGGAGACGGAATTG
>JANNPR010000796.1:0-3429 GCA_031400345.1 Planctomycetota bacterium
AACTTGTATCGCAAAACCATGAGGCAGTTTGATCAAATTGTGGGGCTGGAAAGGATTAAAGCATTCCACCTCAATGACAGTAAACGCGAACTCGGTTCTCGAGTGGATCGGCACGAGCATATTGGCGAAGGACTTTTGGGATTGGAGCCCTTTTCATTGCTGCTCAATGACCGCCGTTTTCGGAAGATCCCCATGTATCTGGAGACACGGAAGGGAAAACGCAACGAGGAAGAACTGGACATGATAAATCTTCGCACGTTGAGATCGCTCGTGAGGAATCCGCGGACCACAACGTTGAAGAAATCCGAAACTCAAATGCAATCTAATTATTCGCGGCGACACTAACAATCGCAACCAGCGCGTAGAAGCCACACCCGAGCACCATGAAGACGGTGCTGATAATACCTAAAATCATTCCGGCCTGAGTTATCCCTTGTCCGCTGGGGTCCATCCGGCCCGCTTGCATTTGCTTGAGATCGTTGTTGCCCATGATCCAGGCAACGGGACCGATCACAGCGCACCCGCACACCAACGCCAAAATCCCAAGCGTTAGGATCAATCCTCCACGATGCGGCAATCCTCGGTTGACCCCAGAAAGAGAACCACTTACTGGGGATACGTAGGGATTGATACTTCCGCCATCCGAAAGACTACTGGACTTCTCGGCGAACGGATTCTCCCGGCTAACATTACCTTGACCTTGTGCGAGCCACGGGAAAACGGAAGTCGCCGGCTGCCACCTTTCATGGTCTGACTCGGAAACTAACGAACTAGGTGTGACGCGCCCTTCGGATGCCCACCGATCGAGTTCGCTACGAGTCACCGGGCCGTAAACGGTCCCGTCGTCAACCTTCAAGTTCCACAATGGTTGGGAAGTGGGCGATGGAGGTGAGCTGAACTCAGCGGCGGTTCCATCCGTTGGCAGCGAACCGAGTGCCACATCGGTTGGAACGTCGAAAATTGCGCCACAGTGAGGACACCGCGCCTTCTTACCTGCGTGTTCGTCACCAACACGCAGTTGGCGTCCACATCCCTGACACTTGGTTTCAAACGGCATTCGAGATCTCCCGTGAAAAGCTTATGCTATGCCCACCAGCAATAAAAACATGCCGACGACGGCGGCCAGGACAACTAAAGCAACCTGTATCATTCCAAGAATGTACCCTGCCCGGGTGATCGTTTCACCGCTAGGATCCATTCGACCTTCTCGCATTTCACGCAAGTCTATGCTCCCCATATTCCAAGCGAAAAAGCCTAGGATCGGGCATAACATCCAGCTGCAAAGCCCAAATGCCAATATCAGTCCGGCGCGGTGGGGCGTTACAAATCGTGCTCGAACGGGTTGGGCTGCGTCGCCGCCGGCTTGTTGGTTCGCAGGTGGGGATCCCAGCGATGTCGATCCCAGCGATGTGGATACCAATGGTGGGGATCCGTCGGGTGCGCCGACCAAGGCGAATGGGCTACCTCGCCGCAAATCTCCCAAGGTAAAAGGAGCCAACACCGCGTACTCTTTGTCTGCAGTAAACCAAGTCTCACCCAAGTCTCGCGATAACCAGCATTCGTGAGTCACTCGGCCTTCACCAACCCATCGATCAAGTTCCTCCTCGGGCACCGGACCAAAGATTTTCCCCTCGGGTGTTTTCAGACGCCAACCTGAAAAACGGCCCGCCTGTGACCCCGCGTCGGTGGGCCCACCTGGTACCGGATAAACCGACTGGCAGACAGGGCAACGAGCGTTCTTTCCGGCAAATTCCGCCGACACACGCAGCATTCGTCTGCAACCAGGACATTGAGTCTCTATCGACATGCCTTCGTTCACAAGCATTCGCGGCTAAACTTACGTGCCGAATTGTGCCCCATCTTTGCATCGCTGAACATACCCATTCGAGTCACAACTGGTTGCCATAAGGTTGACCACACAAATAGAATACGGCGCACTCATTGATAACTCGCATTTGCGCTGCCTGGTCCGTGGAAGGAATCAACGGCCATGTTATTGTTCTGGCTCATATTCGTCGCGACAATCCTCATCTTGGCCACCTTTGCGTTAGTCGCCTTGCCAATCTGGCGGCGCAGGCACCAGGAATCCAGGCTGACCAAAGCTCGTGCGACCTTTCACCAGCGCCGCGAATGGCTGGAGGCTCGCTTTCTCAAGTTGGCCTCCGCCAGCGGAACGCCTCGAGGCCTATCCTGGGCCGATTGCGAGTTCGACGATCGAGTCGCGTTCGCTCGAGAAAAGACTTCAGGATGTTTGAGGGCTCTGGTAGCCGTCTCGATCAAGTTTGAAGCCATCGAAGGGGGTGGAATGGAAGACGTCGAGGCGGTGGGAAACTATAAGGCGGCAACCGTCGTCTTCCGCTTTGACGACAAAGAGTGGCACGCCGAAGGCCGCCCCTATTTCAATCTCAGCCCCGCTCAGACAATTGAACGGTTTCAAAACGAACTCGAACTTGCCGAGTGACCTTTCGCACTTAGAAGCTATCCAAGAACAAGGTCGTAGGACGGGCCCTGCCCATCCTCTGCTTTTCGACGGGCAGGAGTGCCCATCCTCCGCTTTTCGACGGGCACTGCCCATCCTCTGTTTTTCGACGGGCAGGAGTGCCCATCCTACAAAGGCTGTACACACGTGCCCATTGTCACCGCCCTCAACGTTGAATTGCGATAGATCGGCTTCAGCAAAACGATCCTCGCATCCGATACAAAAATAACAGTCAGTCGGGAGAGCGGGATGCATGTGCCATCCCGTTTCAGGATAGAAGTCATTGCATGACCACGGAACGGCATGTAACGACTTTCTTTCGCGCGACATCAAAGAGTCAAAATAAGACAAGCAGGGATGCTTGTGACTGCGCCAGACAAGCAGGGACGCTTGTCGTTTTTTACTCTAATCATTTGGCGGCAGCACGTCGGGCCGAATCTGATAACCGTCGGCGATGGCGTTCGTGGAATTGAACAGCCCCACGATGGCTAAGACCTCGCCCAAATCTTCCTTGTCTAATCCCAGCTTTCGAACCGCCGTGGTGTGCGAATTTATACAGTACTCGCAACCATTCGTCGCCGAGACGGCAAGCGCGATGATCTCTCGCGTGAGCGGATCCAGTCGCGACGCTCGTCCCGTCGCCTCAGGATGCATCAGGCACTTCAAGCGACTCCACACTAATTCGAGATGGTCCGGGTTCGTTGCCAATACTCGCCAAAAGTTGGGGACGAAGTCGATCGATTTAGTCCGCTTGATATCGACAAAAATATCTGCCACTCTCCCCTGAGCATCTTCTTCATCCACCGGCCGAACCGTCGCCACTCGGTCATGCAACATGTCTCGCTCCTATTCCTATTCCTACCCCTACCCCTATTACTACTCGTACTCGTACTCGTACTCCTATTTCCCCCTCGTTATCTCCCAAATCGAGTACGAGTACGAGTAGGAAG
>JANNPR010000323.1:0-5725 GCA_031400345.1 Planctomycetota bacterium
AGGCGGCATGTAGTGGCGTCAGTCCTTCGAGCTCCTTTTGCAGCTCCTCGCGGTCAGGTCGCGGTTTTTTAACTGCCTCGTGCAGTCGCTCGACGCGGCCAGACACGATGTCTAAATCCGTGATCAACAAATCATCTTCGAAGTTGCGTAGATCAGCCGTCGCCTCGGCGCCGTTATGAGCTGCCACGACGACGACTAAGCACGCTGCCTCGCGGATCATCGCTAGCTTTTGCGCACTACCCTCGTGATTTCGGCTTAATCCCGGCATATCAACAAGTTCGACTGCGGCCTGCGTGATTTTTTTTGGTTTATAAATTTCGCACAACGGAGCAATACGATGATCGGGCACGATCGCCATTGCGCTTTGGGTGGTATGTGCGAGTGAAGGGTCCGCCGGCACACCCGCCAACCATTCAAACAGCGTGCTTTTTCCAGATCCTTGATAACCTACAATGCCAATTTTCATAATTTTCCGAGTATTAATTGCTGCGCTTCAATGCCGCTTCAAATGAGGTCAGTTCCTGTTCTATCGATTCATATTCCGCTTTGTCCAGGGTGGCACCTCCAAAGCGAACGCGATAGAAGGCATTCACAATCTGCTGGGCCAGATGTCTGGTTTGCAGCTGCTCATTTATGGTGTTCAGTTTTGAGTCAACTAGGGCGGCAAACTCGCGTTGTGTTTGCCTCACGTGACGGCGAATGCCTCGTTGCTTGAGAATGGCTTCCCAGCGGTTGTAAAAGTCCACATTCGCCTTTGCCAACTTCTCAAAGTTCTTCCCACGCGATTTCCAGATGCGAATGCCCCGACGACGGCCGACTCGGATGAGAAACCACAGACAGCCACCCACTGCGGCCACAACCGCGAAAGTGCGCCAAGGTATTTGAGTTGGCTGGTCCGGGTCACTTGAAAGGCCCAACCAGCGACGAATCGTCAACATCAACCGGGCCCGGGAGGGATTTTTCCATAAATCCGCGGCATTGCCCGCCTGATCGGTCAGCGGCCTGTAGAGCATGCGTGCCTGACGGTCGCGATTGAGTCCCAGAACGTGTTCGGTCCATAAGAGCTGAGCGTAGTCCAGTACATCGTCGAGCCGATCGATCACACCTCGCTCAATGAATTGGCGTCCGTCGCCTCGGGAGGACGGCGTCGGATCTAATCGTAGCCAACCGCCGAGTGGTGCGGACTCGCCCGCTGGCAAATCTTCAACAACAACGTGTTCAGGCTTGAGATAACTTTCAACCCACGCGTGGGCATCACGCTGGCGAACTAAATAATATCCGCCCACCGGATTGTATTCAGTCGCCTTAAAGCCCACGACCAACCGCGACGGGACACCTTGACTCCGTAGCATCAATGCCAGGGCACTTGCAAAATAAGAACAGTGTCCGGTGCGATGGTTAAGCACGAAGTCCTCAATTGGGTCGACGCCCGGCTGACGATGAACGTCCCGCATCTTCAGCGCGTAAGTGAATTCAGGGGATGTTCGCAAATAGTTCTCTAGAGTGCGTGCCACACGATATGGATCGCCCAGTGGAATTTGTTGATCGGCCAATACCTTGGTTGCCAGTGTCTTCAACCCGGATAGTTTTTGACCGTTAAATTCCAGGGTGCGTTCGAACTGGCGAAATGCGGTGTCGATTTCCGGGAGGAGCGGAGATATCGGCATTTGATCGCCGTGCCTCACGGACGTGGTGGCGAGGACGTACCGAAATTGCCGTGGCCGTCCGAAGGGCTCGTCGTCCTGAAATCGGAACAAACGTCGAGTATTCTGTTCTATGCGAATTCCACCAGGTGTTTCCTCGACGTCGTACATCGGCCAAAGACTAAACAGAACCGGTTCCCGCGACGGCTCTAACACGACGTCCTGAAAGACAAGTTCCGAGGTTTGGGGCGGCGTAGTGAGTCGTGCGCCTGGACCGACCGCACGTGGCGGGGTCCAGGTTCCGGGACGCTCGTTGGCCGAGTATTCGCTGAGTGTCACGCCTTGGATATAGGGGCCACCCAACACTTCCATCGGTTTTCGGGTTGCCGGATCGTACAAAGCCATTCGCAGCGCAGGGTCGTCGTTTTGCAGGACATCTGTCATTTGGTCGAGCGAAATTCGCTGCGAAAAGCCTACCATGCCGCTCCTGGCGCTGCGAATTCGCTGCCAAACTCCGCCGCTGGAACGCGGTGTGCAATAGAAAAACACCCCAGCGAAACATAGCGACGGCAAACACGTCGCCAATGCATATATGGTCAACCGGCGAGTGTCGAATAAACCATTGACAGCCTGATCATCAAGGCGGTCAAACACCTGTGGACTGGCAGACAATAATTTTCGCCATGCGGCGCCAGCAGCCGAATCGGATTCCGCGGGTTGATGTTGGTTGGTATCAGCATCTTCGGCGGCAATACGACTGATGTCACGATGAGCGCAATACGCAGTCAGGAATACGGCGGCACTAATCAGATAGATGGTAAGCAATATGCCAAACTCCAACCCCACGCTTAGCAACGCAGCGACCACAACTTGAAGTAAGCTGAACACCGCCAAACTGCCGTAAACTCTCAAGTTTTTCGCTTGATAGAAAAGCACGATCTGCACCCATGTCAGTAGTCCACCAATCGCTTGCAGTTGGCTTTCGCTATCGCGACCTAGGAAATCGTTGAGCGTTAAAACTGCGGCAGCAATCATGGCGGCGTTCGCGAAGAATCGATTGAGACGCAACCACCCCAATCGGTCGGTGAACACTACAGAGGTGACGGCAGCCACCAGCATCATGAACGGCTGATGAGGACTTTGTTGTCCAATTCCCAATAAGATTGCGGATAAGACCGACAACGTTGAAAGGCTAAGCTGTAATAGTTGTTCGACGTTCATAGCTCGAAGTACCGCGATACTTGATCACTGGCAACGTTGATCCACAACAATCGGTCATTCCCCTGTGCCAGAAGTTCCTGCGATGTGGCTGTCCGCTGGCGGGTGCTGATGACGATCACCTTATGATCGCCTCGTCTAGGCTGCATAATGGATTGAAGCGTGTCTGGTAAATCTCCGTGATGGCCTGGCTGTACCTCCGCCAAATGATCGAGCAATTCCTGGCTTAGGCGAGCCGTCGCTGGCGATGTCCATTGATGATCATCGCGCCCAGACGTGGCGAAAAGCAGTCTCCCACCGCGCCGGCATACGTCCACTACGCATGACGCAGCAAAACAAACAGCTAGTTCCACCATTCCTCTCTCTCGATCGTTCGGTTGCTCGGGACACCACAAATCGACGATCAAAACGAGATCTCGATTGCGCGGTTGCTCGAACTGCAACACCGAAAGAGTTCCGCGTTTGGCAGAGGTACGCCAATGGATCCAACGGCGACTGTCACCGCTTCGCCAGTCGCGCAGGCCGTAATAATCACCTTCTGTCAAACCCCGCCGCTGCGTAAGTTGGCTGCCGACATTTTGGCCTTGAACTGCTCGAGTCCATTCCCGAGAGAGTCGACCCAGTTTCGGATAAGCAATTATCGAGGTGAGCTGATTTTCTGTTAGCCAAGCGCGAACGAGCCCCAGGGGAAATCTCGTAGAAATCTCCAAGGGTCCAAATAGGTAACGACCCCGACGTGGCAGTCGAATACGGTAGAAGGCAGTCGCAGTCGCTGACGGTATGACTGTTGGCAATAGCACCTGGGCCGAAACCGGTACCGGTTGACCCATGGTGTTTTCCTGATACACGAGATCCTTCACAAGAATACCCCAGGCAGGCAAACTGCGCCGTTGGTTATCCCCCATGATTTCGATGGTGATCAAGTCGTCGGCAGACACCCGTGCTGGCACATAGCGACGGATAGTCAGTCCTCGTAATGAAATTTTGGCAAGACGCCAGCTAAACAGCACCGGCCCCAACATCATCCCAGCCAGGATCACCAATAGGTTAACTTCCCGCAGAACTGCGCCGCCAATCACGAAACAGGTTACAAAAAGGTAGTACCATCCTTCGCGGGTCAGCCGAGTTTTACGGCGGTGGGGCATGGCGATCTCGTTAAAATCCAATCACGTCGGCACCGGCACATCCCCCACGACTCGGCGAATTAACGCTTCGACTGTATCTCGTTGACTACCGTACAGGAACCCTTTGGGAATCACACGGTGTGCAAATACGGGAATGGCCAGCCGTTTTATATCATCGGGTACGACGTAGCCTCGGCCTTCAACCATCGCCAATGCTTGGGCGGCGCGATACAGGCTTAATGCGCCGCGGGTACTGACTCCTACGTGCAGCTCTTCACAGCGACGAGTTGCATCGGCGATATCCAACAAATAGTCCGTAATAGAATCATCCACATCAATCTGTCGAACACATGCTTGAAGTTCAAGGATCTGCGGGCCGTTGACGACGGGTTCCAACTGTTCTACAGGTTCGCCATGCCGGTGTGATGACAGCACTCTTCGTTCGTCACTTCGGCCGGCGTAACCCATGGATATCCGCAGCAGAAAACGGTCCAGTTGGCTTTCTGGAAGAATATAGGTGCCTTCGAACTCAAATGGATTCTGCGTGGCAATCACCATGAAGGGTCGAGGCAGATCATACGTCGTGCCATCAACGGATACCTGCTGATCGCTCATGGCCTCCAGCAAAGCACTTTGGGTTCGCGGCGGAGCACGATTAATCTCGTCCGCCAAAACGACATTGGCGAAAATCGGGCCCCTTTGATAAGAGAATTCGCTGCTCTTGGCGTTAAAAACACTGCTGCCCACAATGTCGCTTGGCAGCAAATCCGGCGTGAATTGCAATCTGCAAAACCGCCCCGCAATGCTGCGAGCCAAGGCTTTCCCAACAAGCGTCTTCCCCACCCCAGGAACGTCTTCCAACAAGACATGCTCACCTGATAGCAGTGCGACAAGGCATAGCCGTATCACATCCGGCTTCCCTAGAACAACTCCACTAATGTTTGTCTCTAAAGCGGTGATCAACTCCTGCAATTCCGCAACACTCATGCATTTCTCCGTGATTTTGCTGCATCTGAAACCGTCGGCACAATTCAGTTTGTGACTATTGCAGCGAGCTTTGCAATGGCCTATCGGTTACAAAAAGCAGAGGAACATGATACGTAACTCTTGGCCCGCCTGCCAGATTTGACGTGGACACCGATCGCAATTCTCTAGTATTCTGCGATCCGCTTTCGGACAGAATGACTCTCGCGAGACCGCAACTCGCTCACATTAGGCTGAATGCCATAAGGACGCGATCATGCCAAAAGGCTTGAGCATCGCTACGATTTGCTTGGGGATCTTCGCGAGCAACGGCTACGCCCAAGAGTTCCGGGTTGAAACCGATGTGTTCAGCGAAAAAGGGCCCAAACCGGTTGCCCGGAATCTGACACTTTTCGCCGATCGTGTCTACGACTTCTTGCTGACTGAATCTGAAGTAGCAAATGAACCTGAAGAGGTAACCGTGTTTGACGTTACCAACAACAGGTTTTTAATGCTGCATGTTGGCAAACGGGTGCAATCGACCGTGACTACTGATGAATTGATGTCCTTCGTGGCTGCGGTTCGAGTGCAGACGGGCGAAAAGGACAAGGCGTTCTTTCTCGATCCACAGTTCGAAGAAAGCTTCGATGCGGATACAAAAGAATTGATGTTAAAGAGTCACCCGCTGACGTATCGAGTGAAGGGGACGGAACCAAAAAACAAGCAGATTGTAGAGCGGTATCACGAATTTGCGAACTGGTATGCCCGCTTGAACAC
>JANNPR010000831.1:0-1672 GCA_031400345.1 Planctomycetota bacterium
TCGACTGGATTGAGACACGCGCGCCACGCACGGAAAACGGAACCAAAAAGCATACGATACAGACGATCAGCAGCGCGTGGCGTCCGAAAAACGTGGACTTCATAGGAGCATGTGTATTACGCGAGATTTATTAGGAACTTACCGGCATGCAAGGCAAAACCGTCCGGGAAGGTGCCGACGAAAGTGGTTTCCCCTTTTATCAACATCGGCAGAAGAACACGCAAGCCACAAGAATGTCAAGCAGCGGCGCGAACCGAACCGCAAAAAACCACGGGCCCTGGCCCAGATCAAGTTTCCTATTCTGATTAGCTTCCCAAAGCACCGCAAGTTACGGGGGTTTGGCCGACTTTATCATGGCACGACCTACGAGTACTCTAACGTTTCTGGAGCACCAATACCGTGTCCTCACTATCGCGATTCAATCGTCTCGGATTCTCCAAGTCGTACCAAAAATCGTAGACGTCGACCAAATCCAGCTCTGGAACTCGTGCCAGCAAGCGGGAGACCTGTGGAGCGGTATATCTGCGTAGATTGAATTCAGTTCGGACTCGCAAGTCCGTTTTTGGGCGTTGTACGCGCATACTGATGCGGATTCGCTCGAGCCGACGACGACGATCGGTATGAAGAACTCGGAGGGTCACGGTTGCTTTTGTTTTCCCGCGTCGAGCGGTCCAACGCTCGACACATTCATCAGACGCATCGGGGGGCATGACATGCAATCCCAGCAAATAAAGCCCACCTTGCCTGAGCGTCTGCGAGATACTCTTTAAGTGTCCTATCGCTTCCACTTCGGTAGTCAAATGACGAAAGGTATTCATTAAACAATAGGCAGCGTCCACAGGCTCTGCCAAACTAAACATGCACATATCGGCGTGAACCACCTGCGCTTTTAAACCGCCGCGAGCCAAACGGCGACGAAGGTACGCCAACGCTTTGTCATTCTCGTCAAATGCAACAACGTTGAAGCCTTTACGCGCCAGTTCACGAACGAGTCGTCCGCTGCCGCAACCGGGCTCCAACAAAGTTCGCACTGGAAACGAGCAATACTTTCGACAAGCTTCCTCGACGAACGCCACTTCGCGGTCCGTTTCGTCCGCACAGAGCAAATCGTAATACTGTGGATAGTCGTACCATTCGCCTAGTATGGTCCGCTGGGAAGGCATACGGTCTTAATTTCAGTTGAACGTTGAGCAGGAAAAATCACGCTTTTCCACGATCTGAAGGATGACCATGGGCGTGATTCGAAGATTTTTTTACGACTTGTAGAATTAGAAAGCCCCGATTTCAACCTATCTGTTGAAACCGGGGCACCTTTTTTGCTAGATACCGTTTGCTCCGCGTCGCAAATTAGTCATTGCTCTTAAGGAACACAAAGTGCCGGCTACCGTCCCGAAGAACATGGAGCCGAACCCCCTTTTTCAAATCGCTTTGAGCGATTGCTTCCTTGAATTCGGATGAGTTGCTTACGGATTTAGAGCCTACCAGGAGAATTAAGTCCTGAGGCCGAACTCCCTTCTGTGCTGCGAGTCCGCCTGCTTCAAACTCGCGTACGACTACGGAATCGTCCTCGGAACTTGGCTTAGCTGTTGCGACAATCACACCAGATCTTCGCGAGAAACTCGGAATCGACGAGGCCATCGGCGGTGTCGTAGTAAGCTCGGTCGAACCAGGC